>JAXFDG010000032.1:0-20144 GCA_034173665.1 Arcanobacterium sp. | reverse complement strand
AAGAACTGATCACTCTGCGGGGAGTTGGGCGAAAAACGGCAAACGTTGTTCTCGGGAATGCTTTTAACACACCGGGGATTACGGTAGATACACATATGGGTCGACTTGCTCGACGCTGGGCATGGACCCGGGAAACAGATCCGGTAAAAGCAGAATTTGAAATTAATAGATTGCTTCCGCCAGAAATTTGGACGGTTACGTGTCATCGCACAATAGAACACGGCAGGCAGGTTTGCCATTCCCGGAAACCTGCCTGCGGTGATTGTCAATTGTCTGACTTATGCCCAAGTTTTGAAATTGAGCTCAGCTAATTTTGCAAATTAGCTGGATGAATTAGTCATTCTTGTTTAGAAGTAGCTCGCGGCGAGTGGTGATTTCACTGCGTTCTGCACCGCGACGTCGTGCCACATGCGCTGTTAGACCAACGAAGAACACGATGAATCCGTAGAGAGCGATACGTCCTGAGCCGAGGTCAAGATTTAGGTGATGCACGATATTTCCGGTGAATGCGTTATAGCCACCAATTGCGGCATCTAGCTTTGCAATAACAGCTTTTCCAGTCCCGGGCATAATTATTGCAACTAAACCTGCAATTGCAGTTAATCCGCCGATTAGTTGTGCTCCAAGACTTGATTTAGATGCAAGATAAATAGTTAAACCAAGAACCGCGAACCCACCAAGCAGTTCAAGTAGTGCCCAAATATTAAAATCAGCGGTTGCCCAAGGGTTATTTTCTACAAGTGAAAGGCGTGCTCCAGCATCAGAAACTAAATACCAAGCTACTGGCAGCAGAAGCAGGGTTAAGAAAAGCATTCCAAAATGTGCACCGAGACGACTCTTTGGAGCTTCTGGTACAACTGGAGTTGTTTCTGCTCCGGGATCTTCTGACCAACGAGACAGGCGGGAGGAATCTTCGTTCTTTGCCCCTAAGAATCCTGATGTTTCTGCAACTGCAGGAGTTGCAGCTGTTGCTGCTGCAAGAGCTAAGCCTTCAGCTGCACTTGGTGCTGCTGGAGCTTGATCATTTAAAGAATGAGAGAATGCAGAAGAGAAAGATTCGCCGCTTTCAACTGGTTTTTCTGCAGCTTCTTCTGCCTGTAGCTGAGTTAAACGTTCTTCGAAGCTAACTTCATCTGCTGAATGTGCCGAAACTACATCACCAAGAGTTGCATTAGCTCGAGCTTCTTCCGGAAGAGCATTGTAACCACTAAGTTCGCTTGGGGTTGTCTCGGCTTCTGCCAAGAACGCTGGAGGCATCGGTGGAGCCGATACTGCAGCGGCAGGGCTTGCATCTGCATCAAGAGCGATTGGAGTTAGTGATTCTGAGTCACTATTCGTTTCTGAGGATCCGTATGCAATTACTGCTTCGGCTTCAGAACTCTCATCAGCAGATTCAACGCCAGCTGCAACTGCTGCAGATTCAGCAGTGAATACCTGGTCCCAAACTAGGGAATCAGCATCACCGTATGGAAGTTCTGCGCTATTGTCTGCGGAAGCCACGTCGTCGGCAATCGGTGCTAAAAGCTCTTCGTCGTCTTCAAACGGACGGCGTGACGCTGAGTTGTATGGATCTGTTGGGGTAGACACATTCTCTCCTTTTTATCTGTACTAATTGGAACGCTACTTGGAAAATGCCCAGAAAACCGCGAAATAAAGCGGCGTGGCGTAAATAATGCAAAAAATTTCTTGTGATTTTGGCAGCTGTTCGTGGATATTTATTTGTTTTCCACAGTTTCTGTAAAACTGTTTTGAATTTCTCGGTGTTTTGAAATGCTGCAAAGTATGTCTGAAAAATCTTTTCTTCGTCCTGATACTGGCCTTGTTTCAGCCACATTTTTCGGTGCTTCCGATATTGTCTTTGCAGAACTTCTTGAATTGGCAAATCTTGTGGGAATTCAGCTGCAACGAATTGATGCCGCTTCTGAAACTGTGGGTATTTTGCAATTCGACACATCTGGTTGTGGGCAAGGGCAGGTGCGAGCACGATTTCATGAGCTCTTCACCCCTTATTTCGCTAAAGGGAGTTTAGTTTTAGATTATCGTTCTGAGTCGACGGCGATACTTGAATTAATGGTTGCAGTAGGAGCAACTGTTCGCGGTCGAGTTTTAGGAGTAATCGGAGCTCACGGAGGAGCAGGCGCTTCAAGTTTTGTTTTGGGATTGGCTCGTGAACTGCAACGAAGAAAATTCGAAACTTCAGTAATCGATCTTGATTCAATTTCTTGTGGTCTAGATTTATTAATTTCTGGAACGAATTTCCAGGGACGGCGCTGGATAGACCTACAAGGTAGGTCTGCTTTATTGGCTGGTCGATTAAAGAATTCCTTGCCTAACTGGAAACAAGTGCGGATACTTTCGGGTGATGATCGTGGCGGTGTTGCTTTAAAAGGGGATCAAGGGAGCAAAGCAATAGCTGCTTTAGCACAAGTTAGTGATTGGACTTTACTCGACCTTCCACGATCCGCGCTTCTGCCTAATACCGCAGCTAATCGTTGGATGCAATGGTGCGATTCAATAGTGATAGTAACCCGTGGAGATGCGGTAAGTTTAGCGCGAAGTTCAGTTTTGTTACGGCAACTTGATCGGACGAAAGCTATTGCCGTTATTGTGATGGGAATACAGTCGCAAAATCAGTTGGCACATATCCGGCAAACTCTTTCTTTTGAACAAGTTTTCGGAGTGAGGTTTACGCGAGGATATTTACAAGATTTAATGCATGGAATTGCGCCAGGCGATCGCGTGCGAGGAAATACAAGCCGTGATATTGCAAAGTTTTGCTATCAATTTTGCGAGGTAATTTAGTTGAATCAACAACTCTCACTAATTCGGAAGAAACTTGCCGCGGGAGCTGAAGTTACAGCTGCAATCCAACCGATTCCACATTTATTCGTAGAAGAATTGGCACAACTTCACCAAAGTGTTCGTAATGACGTGTTAGGAGCTGGACCAACGTTGACCCCTTTATTAAACGACCCAGCGGTTACAGACGTATTAGTAAATGGTGGTGGAGAGGTTTGGTATGACCGCGGAGGCTCTGGATTGCAGAAATTAACTGAGGTAGACGACCAATTAAAAACAGAACAGGGAGTGCGAGCGCTTGCAGTTCGACTTGCCGCTAGTTGTGGGCAGCGGCTTGATGATGCAGCTCCAATTGTTGACGGAACTTTTCCTTCAGGTACGCGATTTCATGCAGTTATTCCTCCACTATCTGCTGAAGGGACGCTAATTTCTTTCAGAACTCATCGGCAACGTAAATTGAGCTTGCGTGATTTAATACAAGCCAAATCAGTACATCCGAGTCTTGCTGTGATTTTCCATAAACTCGTTGAACATGAAGCAAATGTGATGATTTCCGGGGCAACGGGAGCTGGGAAAACTACTTTTCTTAACGCAATGTTGCAGCTTGTGCCGCATACGCAGCGAATTTTAGTGATTGAAGAATCAGCTGAGTTGAAACCAGAACATCCGCATTTATTACATTTGCAAGTTCGTCGGCCGAATGTGCAGGGAGCTGGCGAAATTTCGATGAGTGAATTACTGCGTGCAGCGATGCGAATGAGACCAGATCGAGTTGTGTTGGGTGAATGTCGCGGTGCCGAGGTGCGTGATGTGTTAAGTGCTTTAAATACGGGCCATCAAGGTGGCTGGGCAACGATTCATGCAAATTCAGCGAAAGATGTGCCAGCAAGATTAACAGCTCTTGGAGCGCTCGCAGGGATGAGTGAACAGACTGTGGCTGCGCAAGCGGTATCAGCGCTTGATGCGGTAGTTCATGTGCAACGTGGAGTAAGTGGGCGTTATGTTTCAGAAATAGGTGTATTTGAACGAGTAGGCGGCGATTTAAAGGTAAGTAATGTTTGTCGAGTTTCAGAAACAGGAAAACTTGTTTGGGGTAGTTCTGCAACTAAATTGTTAAAACGAATTGGGTTAGCAGCATTTCCACCTACTGATTCGCGAAATGATTTGTTGCTGAACTTTCAAGAAATCCGGAATTCTTAGATCGAAGGCTTAAATAGATAAGAATTTAGAGCAATGAATACACAAAATTTTTATCCGTTTCTGGCTTCTTTTGGCTTTCTTTGGATGCTTATTTTATTTTTGCCTGTGCGTGAAAAACGGAAAATAAGTTTTAACTTTTCGCGATTGGGTAAAAGAAGTAAGCAAATAAGGAAGCCAGAATTAGACTTGGGGATGTTGCTTACTGAAGTAGCTACCAGACTCGAATGTGGGGCGAGTGTTGAAAGTGCTTGGAGTGCAAGTTTATGTAATTCAGGGCTTTTAGATTCAGAACAGGCAAGTTCTGTTTTAACTGATGACGGCGTTCCGAAAATTTTTCTTGAGCTTTGGCGCCTTTCGTGGTGGGGGCGTTTGCGCCGGAAAATTCCGAAAGATTTAATTGAAGCATTACCTAATGCAATTGCTGTTTGCCGGCTTGGGTTTGCCTCAGGTGCTCCAATGGCGGAAGTTCTTGAAGAGTGCGCACAAGGAGTCTCTGAAGCGATGCAAGCCAATTCTGCTCGAAAAGTTGCTCTGGCAGGTCCGCTGGCTTCTGTGAAAATGCTGGCGTGGTTACCGTTAATTGGGATTTTCTTTGCCTACCTAATGAATGTGGATCCGTTGCAATTCTTATTTGCTACTAATTTAGGGCGAATTTCTTTTTGTGCAGCACTGTTTTTTGAAATCTGTGGATTAGTGACGGTGAAAAGGTTAGTAGAGAAAGCAAAGCGGGAGGGGTAATGAATTTTATTTGGTTAGTATTAGCGTTTTTGCTTTGTTTCTTGCTTTATAGTCCACTGCTCAATAATTTTCGATTTAAGTTTCGCGAAATAAAGAGTTTTGCAGACGATGTTGAGATTTCGGTGGTGTTAGATCTTGTTGCAGCAAGTTTGAAGTCTGGCGCTGCTATTCCGCGAACTATTGAAAATTTAGCGCAGGCTTTGCGAATTGATTCGGAAGTGAATTGCTCGTCGGAAGTAAATTACCCGCAGGAGATAAGTTTTCGTCTCGCAGAAGTTTCTCGTCACTTGCTTCTCGGCAGTTCATGGGAAGAGGCGTGGCAAGAGTGCCCAAACCGTTTTTCTCGGCTTAGTACTGCTTTAAAACCAGCGTGGAACGACGGCGCAGCTCCAGTTCCGCTCTTAGTGCGTAGCGCGCAGAATCTTCGGCTTACGAGACAACGACGGGCGCGAGAAGCAGCAGCAAAGCTTTCGGCGAAGCTTGTGCTTCCTTTGGCTACATGTTTTCTTCCGGCATTTTTATTGGTTGGAGTATTACCGGTGATTGTTTCTGCCGGGGCCAAATTATTCTAAAACTCAAATTTTATTTATCTGAAGTTCTGCGGCATGGTTTTGCGGCGAAGTTCTGTAGCAATTAAATTAACTAGATTTAGTGATTGTTAACTAGATTTAGTGCAAACCAGTTTTACACAAATTATTCTTTATCCACATTTAAGGTTTTGCTTTCTGCAATTCACTCTTTTTCCTTAGCGTCGTAATTAAATTTTTTGTATCGGCAAACTTTAATTACTGCATCGATTGCTAGTGAAGGTTAGCGAAAAATTAATAAAAAAGAGAAGTTTCAAAAATTAAATCTTTATCGGGAAGTAATTTAAAATGCCACCTTTCTACGTCGTCGGTGATAGTGAAGGCGAAAGCTGAAGATTCTAATACCTATGATTGGAGAAATATGCGAAACCGAATGTGGAATAAATTTGCCACTCGTACAATCCGTGCTGAAAGTGGCATGGTAACGGCTGAGTATGCATTAGGAACAGTGGCAACTACTGGTATTGCCGGCATTTTGATTTGGCTTGTGCAACAAGAGTGGTTCCGTGAACTGATTGCGTCTATCTTCAAAACCTTGCTGAAGATTTAGTTTGTTCTTGCGGAGAAGCTGGAACATGAAATTACTCGGTTAGGAATATCGGATGATTCAGAATAGAGAAAAGATACGTAGTGAAATCCTAGAAGATAACAAAAAATCGCGGTTATTTTCTGTGTCTCTGGAAAGATTATTACACCGCGAATCAGGGATGATAACTGCAGAATTAGCAATAAATATTCCGATATTCCTAACTGTGGCATTGTTTTGTGTTAGCGGGATATTGCAGGCCACAACAGCAACACAGGTGGATACAGTTGCGCGGAATGCAGTTCGTGCACTTTCTTTAGGGCATTCAAAACATCAGGTTGCAGGAGAAGTGGGGGAAGTTCTTGGGAAGAAGGCAAAGCTGGAGATAACGCAAGAATCCGAAACTTTTATTGTGACAGTAACTTTGCCCGGGAGAGGAGTGTTTTCTTGGCTTGGATACAATTTTGCGGCGCAACATCGTTTAATTTCTGAAACTGGTTAATTCTAAGAGGCAGTAAATGAAAAGTCTTTTCAAGAAAGTTGCAGTTTCCAATTCGCGAAGTGAATCCGGTTCAATTACTGTGTTAAACGCAGTTGGGATTCTCTTTATTTGCAGTGTGACGCTGATGATTGTTGGGTATCTTCATCATGAGAATATGCGCAATCATCTGCAAAATACAGTTGATTTATATGCGATTTCGGTAGCGCAATTAGTGCAAAATGGTGTGCTAAATACCGAATCTTGTGGCCGGGTAAAAATGTTTTTCCACGATGTTTTACCAGAAACATCAAAGGTTAAATGTGAAATACCGGCAGAAATAGCAAAGGTTCAAATAATCAGCCCTTCTCCGTTACCGCTCGTCAAGGCTTTCACGTTACAAGCAGAAGCTGGCCCTCGAAATTAATAATTCAAAAATTAAATTATTGATTAATTACGGAAGCGGAAATTGGAGGCGGGAATTGTTCGGATAACGTGCTTAATAAACGTAATGCAGCAGCTTTAGAAATTGGCTGATTATTGTTTCCGCATTTTGGAGAATAGACACAGCTTGGACATCCGTTGAAACAGTCGCAATGAGCAATCACATTTTTAGTCGCAGCCACCCAATCGCGGATTATTTGATACCCTCTTTGCGCACATCCAGAACCACCAGGGACTGAGTCATGAACAATAATCGTGGCTTTTCCGGTATCCGGATGAAGGGCCGTGGATAGTCCGCCAAGATCCCAGCGGTCACAGTTTGCAAATAGTGGTAAGAGTCCGATTAATGCGTGTTCAGCTGCGTGTAATGCTCCCGGTAATTCTGGAGCAGCGATATCTGCCGCTTTTATTACTTCAGAATCGAGTTCAATCCAAGTACCAGTAGTAATAAATTCTCTTTTGGGCAGTTCTAATGGGATGGCTCCAAGATGCATCCCGTCTGTGTTTCGCCGCATATCGTACCCAACAACTTGGGAACTCACAGTGACGTTACCGTAATTGCAAGTAAAGCCATCATAGCGGCGTTGCCATTGGGGAGTTTCGAAGATTTCCACTGTTTCGGACTCGCGAGCAAAAGTTCGTAGTTGCGAATCAATGGCGGTGCTTACCAGAGCAGTATCTGAAAGAAGTTGTTCAACTTGGAATGATTTTCCTTGATGAAGGTAGATTGCTCCGGGATGTACTGTGGAATGGGCACGTGAGCCGTCAACCGTGCCGAGAAGTGCTCCAGATTCTAAATCAATAATTGAGATAGTGTTATTTTCTCCGCGCACATCTACAAGTTCGTGTGCTGGATATTGCAAACTTGTGTTCCAATACCAGCCGTTAGGGCGATGCTTAAGAAGGCCTTGTTCGGCGAGTGCCGTAAAGAGAGAACTATCTTTTAACCCAAAAACTACACAATCACGTTCTGTTAGAGGAAGTTCCGCTGCTGCGGCACAAAGATGAGGTGGAAAAATCCATGGGTTATTTGGATCAAAAGTATTTTGTTCCGGGGGAGCTAAAAAGAGTCGTTCGGGTTGGGTTAATAAGAATTGATCGAGTGGATTATCGCTTGCAATATAAATTGAGAGCCCCGACCTGCCAGCTCTGCCTGCTCGACCACTCTGTTGTGCATAGGAGGCAAAAGTTCCAGGCCAACCAGCAGTAATAACGGCATCGAGTCCAGATACATCAATTCCAAGTTCCAGTGCGGAAGTTGTAATCAATGCACGAATTTTTCCATTACGGAGATTTTTCTCCAAATCACGGCGTTCTTCTGGTAAGTATCCGCCACGATAAGCCTGAATAAGTGGAATTTGTTCATCCGTTTCAGATTTGCTGTACTTATGTTCAGCCTTACTGTATTCACGAGATAGCTCTGCAATATGTTCTGTGCCGGCACGCGAGCGCACAAAAGTTAAAACTTGAGCCTCGGCGTCTACAAGCTTTGCCGTTAGTTCTGCAGCTTCTTTAGATAATGATCGACGTCGTGGTTCCGTTTCTTTCTTTTGTTTTTTCCGTGAGGGAAAAGATCCTTTGGAATTTTCTTCATAAGCTGGAGAAGCCGATCCATCTTGAGCAGAGTTATCCATGGCTTTCCGATTCATGGCGATAAGATATCGCGCCCCGCGAGGCGATCCATCCTCGGTTATCGGAATAACTTCGCCAGAGGCTTCGCCGATAAATCTTTGTGCACTTAATTGCGGGTCTTGAGATGTTGCGGAAAGAAAGATAATTTGTGGATTTGCGCGGTAGTGTTGAGCTACACGTAATAATCTCCGCAAAATCAAAGATACATTAGCTCCAAAACTGCCGCGATAATTATGGAACTCATCAACAATTATGTATTTTAATCCCCGGAAAAATCTTTGCCAGCGCTGATGATTTGCCAGTATTCCAAAATGAATAAAGTCAGGATTGCTGAGAATGATATCGCCATAATCACGAGCCCAGGAACGAGTTGCGTTATCAGCATCGCCATCTACAGTTGTAATACCGATACGGTTATTGAGGAGAGAATTTAATTCTGAGAGATGTTGCTCTTGATCCGCTGCAAGCGCTTTCGTTGGAGCTAAGTAGAGTGAGGTAGGGCGATATTTGAGATTGGCTAAAGATTTTGTGTATGAGAAATTTAGCAGATCTGAAAGAATTGGCACCCATACTGCTAGAGATTTACCAGAGCCAGTGCCGGTAGCGAGAACAGCATTTTTTCCAGAAATAATTACTTCTGCTAGCTCTGCTTGATGACTCCACGGTTTGGTAATTCCGTGTGTGGCTAAAACTTCAATTAGTTCCGGATTAATTTCGGCGGGCCAAGATGTGGTTCGTGATTCGCGCGATTCTTGTTTATGAACAGCTGAAATTTGTTCAGAATAAAGTTTTTCCACGTATTCAATTAATGCTTCCAAAATTCACACCTCCTTGAGAAAGAATCGCCCGCTCTTTTATTTTCAGCCTAAATCGTTGTATCTTTGCAATCGGATAGTAACTCTCGATAGAGTAACGGCATTATGGCGCTGGCGCCACTGGGAATGTATACATGAGATTAAGGAAAAATAGTGACTAAATTAGTTATCGTCGAATCTCCGGCGAAAGCACGCACTATCTCTAATTTCTTAAGTTCGGAATATACGGTGGAGGCTAGCGTCGGGCATATTCGAGATTTGCCAAAACCATCGGATCTTCCGGCAGAGATGAAGAAAGGCCCATTCGGTAAATTTGCGGTAGACGTCGAGGGAGATTTCTCTCCTTATTATGTAGTTTCACCAGATAAGCAAAAGAAGGTTTCTGAACTCCGGAAGCTTTTAAAATCAGCCGATGAACTTTTTCTCGCAACTGACGAGGACCGCGAAGGTGAGGCAATTGCCTGGCATCTTCTCGAGGCTTTGAAGCCAAAAGTTCCAGTGAAGCGAATGGTGTTTCATGAAATTACACGAGAAGCAATTGAGCGTGCATTAACAAACACTCGCGAACTCGATACTAAATTAGTGGATGCTCAGGAATCTCGACGTATCCTTGATCGTCTAGTTGGTTATGAAGTTTCCCCATTGCTTTGGAGAAAGGTGGCGCCGTCACTTTCAGCTGGGCGTGTTCAGTCTGTTACGACTCGTTTAATTGTGGAACGTGAACGTGAGCGAATGGCATTTATCGCTGCTGGGTACTGGGATGTTGCAACCACTTTTGAAAAGAATGATTCAGAATTTACGGCAAAACTTTTGAGCTTTGGTGGAGCTCGTATTGCAACTGGAAAAGACTTTGATGATTCTGGAAAAATTTCTGGAAAATCAGCAAAAGAAGCTCCTTTGATTTTGCAGGAGCAGAGTGCCAAGGCGCTTTCTGCTGCGTTAACTGGAACCGAAGCAAAGGTATTTTCTGTTGAGGCTAAGCCGTATCGTCGTCGTCCGGCAGCTCCGTTCACTACTTCAACTTTGCAGCAGGAAGCGTCCCGGAAACTTCGTTTAAATTCGCGTGACGCGATGCGTATTGCGCAAGCGCTTTACGAGAACGGTTATATCACCTATATGCGTACAGATTCTGTGAATCTTTCGCAACAGGCAATTAGTGCAGCTCGGCAACAAATTAAAGAACTTTATGGCGCACAAAATCTTCCGGCAAAGCCACGAATTTATACGACGAAGTCAAAAGGTGCTCAGGAAGCTCATGAAGCAATCCGCCCGGCAGGGGACTATTTCCGCACTCCTGCTGAAGTACGAGGGCAGTTAAACGATCGAGAATTCGCGCTTTATGAGCTGATTTGGCAGCGAACAATTGCTTCACAAATGGAAGATGCTCAGGGCACGACGGCGTCGGTACGAATTACTGTTGACCTTTCTGGTGCGCAACTTCCTTCAGAGCTTAGTTCTTTAAATAATTCTGAAGCCTTACTCTCCGCTAGTGGCACGGTAATTACATTTCCAGGCTTTATGGCGGCGTATGAGGAAGGTAAAGACAAGAAGCGTTATGAAGATGCTGCAGAATCTCGTCTTCCAGAGTTATCCGAAGGGGAAGTGATTTTCAGTGTCGGCGCTGAGGCGGCAGGACACGAAACTGCTCCACCCCCACGCTATACCGAAGCAAGCTTGGTGAAAACACTTGAAGAACGCGGTATTGGACGTCCTTCAACTTATGCTGCAACTATCTCCACGATTGTTGATCGCGGATATGTTCGTCGTAAGGGGCAAGCATTAGTTCCAACTTGGTTGGCTTTTTCAGTAATTCGCTTACTTGAAGGAAATTTACCTGATTTAGTGGATTACGATTTTACGGCGGATATGGAACGTGATTTAGACGCAATTGCTGCAGGCACTGCGGATCGCGTAAATTATTTGGCCAATTTCTATCGCGGTGACGGCGAGCGAGCAGGTTTGGCTGCTCAAGTTGCGGGACTCGGTGATATTGATGCACGTGCGACAAACACAATCGATATTGGTGGTGGTTTAGCGGTACGAGTTGGTCGCTACGGTCCTTATGTGGAAGAAGTTTCTCCTGCGGAAGGTCAGGAAGCTCGCCGCGCTTCAGTTCCTGATGACATTGCTCCAGATGAATTAACTGTGGAGAAAGCTCAGGAGCTTCTTGCTGGTTCTGAACAAGAAGATCGGGTGCTTGGAAAAGATCCACACACTGGTTATGACTTAATCGTAAAAGATGGACGATTCGGGCCATACATTACGGAGATTATTCCAGACGACGCCGTCAGCTATACTGCGACTGGAAAAATTTCGAAGGTTAAGCCAAAGCCACGGACAGCTGCGCTATTTAAGACGATGGCTATCGAGACAGTTTCGCTCGAAGAAGCTTTGCAGCTTTTGAGTTTACCGCGTGAAATTGGTGAATCTGAAGGTGAATTAATTACTGCGCAAAATGGCCGCTATGGTCCTTATTTGAAGCGCGGCTCAGATTCTCGTTCTCTTGAATCTGAGGAACAGATTTTCACGATTACTTTGGAAGCAGCGGAAGAAATCTTCCGCCAGCCAAAGCAGCGTGGACGTGCAGCCGCACAACCGCCTTTAGCTGAATTTGGGATTGATCCGGTTTCGGAAAAGCCAATTGTGCTAAAAGATGGACGCTTTGGCCCTTATGTGACGGATGGAATCACTAATGCTTCTGTGCCACGTAGTGAAGATATTAATCAATTGACTGCGGAAAGAGCACAAGAGCTTTTAGTGGCACGTCGTTTAAAGATTGCTGAAAATGGTGGTCCGAAGAAACGTAATGCTGTGAAGCGGACCGTGAAGAAGGGCGCGACTAAGACTGCAAAGACTTCTGGAACACGGAAAGCAACTGCGGCAAAGAAGGCACCGGCAAAGAAAACTACGGCAAAGAAGACGGATAAATAAACCATGGTGGAAAATCAAGGATTATTTATTACCTTTGAAGGCGGCGACGGTGCCGGAAAGTCGACACAGCTTGAGTTATTACGGCAATGGTTTGTGGATCAAGGGCGAGAAGTGCTGACCACACGTGAGCCAGGTGGTACAGAGCTAGGGGCAGAAATTCGTCGGCTACTTTTGCATAGCGGAGATGTGAGTCCACGTGCTGAAGCTTTGCTTTATGCGGCAGATCGGGCGCACCATATTGCAACAAAAATTCGACCAGCTTTAGCGGCGGGGAAAGTAGTGCTAGCTGATCGTTATTTTGATTCTTCGGTGGCCTATCAAGGAGCAGCGCGAGCTCTTGATACAAAAGCTGTGCGTGATTTAAGCATGTGGGCTGTAGAAGGATTGCTTCCAGATTTAACTATTTTGCTAGATGTTCCAGTGAAAGCTGGAGAATCTCGTGTTGGGGAAGTAAAAGATCGGCTAGAACAAGCTGGTGAATCATTCCATCAACGGGTTCGGGAAGAATTTTTAGCTTTAGCCAAAACTGAACCGGAGCGAATTAAAGTTGTAAACGGAACTCAGACGATTACAGAAGTAGCCGCAGATGTCTGTGCGGTGGTGCAAGAGCTGCTGGGTAAGTAATGCGCTTCATGAGCTTATTGGCTACGAGCAGTTTTCCTACCAAGAGCAGTGAGTTGAAAGAGGAAAAGCTGGTTTGCAGACCGAAATTTCCTGCTTTCAGACAATTGATAACTGAGCAAAGTAGAATTATTCCGTGAGTGTTTTTCAGGATTTAGTAAGCCAAGAAGCGGCAAAGTCTGAGATTCTTCGTGCTGCTGCAGCAGCACGGCTTCTTCGCGCCGGTGAAGTAAGCGCTGCGATAAACACTGCTAATCCTGATAACTCAGGCATCTCACCTGTGATTGGGGCAGGCACTTCTGCTAATGCAAACACCGCCGACGGAACTAAAACATATATTTCTCATGCGGCTGAACTAAATACTTCCGCAATGACTCACGCCTGGCTTTTCACTGGTCCACCAGGTTCCGGGAGATCTTTAGCAGCTCGAGCCTTTGCCGCTTGTTTGCAATGCGAAGAAGAACATTTAGGCGGCGGAGAATGTAGTGAATGTAAAGCTGTGATGGCTGATAATCATCCGGATGTGGATGTGGTTACCACAGATTTAGTCACTATCAGTGTGGAGCAAGTGCGTCAGCTTGTAGCCCGGTCTTACCTCGCTCCATCTAGCGGAGCTTGGCGAGTCTTCATTATTGAAGATGCGGATCGAATTATCGCCCGAACAACTAATGTGTTGCTAAAAGCAATTGAAGAACCTGCACCGCGCACGATTTGGATTCTTTGCACTACCGCTGTTGCAGATGTTTTGCCAACGATTCGCTCCCGATGTCGAAACATTAATCTTGTTACTCCTGATCCAGCTGCAGTAGCTGAACTTTTAGTTCGGCGTGACGGCGTAGACTTAGAGACCGCTAAAGTTGCCGCACTTGCCTCCCAATCCCATATTGGGGTTGCTCGGGCATTGGCGCATGATACTGAAGCGCGGATTCTACGTAACCGTAGTCTCGACGTCTTCCTTTCAATTCGTGGGGTAGGAGATGCTGTGATTGCGGCGAAAGCATTAGTTGATGCGAACTATATGCTTGGCCGAGAAGCGCAAAGCTCAAAGAAGAAAAGCACCGATACAGAAGAAGCGGCAGAAGCTGCCCGGATTAAAAAAATGGAAGCCTTAGGGCTCGATCCGAATGCGAAAATTCCAACCGGCTTGCGTGGTCAAATAAATGAAGATGCGGATAACGAGAAACGGCGACAGACGCGCAGAAATTTAGATCGGCTTGACCGAGAATTGATTTACCTAGTTTCTTTCTTCCGTGATGTTTTAGTACGGCAATTAGGTGCAGAAGTAGATTTAGTTAATTTAGATTACGAATCTCAAATAAATCGCTGGGCTAGTTCGCTACCGGTTAGTGCAAGTTTAGAAGCTTTGGATCAGCTATCTTTAGCGCGTACCCGCCTGCAGCAAAATGTAACCCCGGCTCTAGTATTTGAAGCTGCGTTAGTGGGTCTTCCGCTACCTTAACTTGTTAAAAATTATCCACATGCATATTCGTGGAGTAGTGCCAGCAGAATTAAGGGCGCTACGATAAGACTATGAGAATAAAACGAGCACTTGCAGGCGCAGCAGCGCTAATGATGATTCTTAGTGGTTGTAGTAATACGAGCACTTCGCAAAGTGGTAAAGGGCAAGAAGACTCTGATCAATCTTCAGTAGCAGCAGTTGCAATCGATGTAGTAATGCCAGCTATTCCTGCAGGGCTTGAAGAATTCTATAATCAAAAAATTGAATGGAAAGATTGTTCTGGCCGTGAATGTGCGACCGTAAAAGTTCCACTTGATTATAAAAATCCAACTGGGGAGTCAATTGAACTTGCATTGAAACGAGCTGTTGCTGAAGGTGATGCGATTGGCTCGCTGCTTGTGAATCCAGGTGGGCCAGGCGGTTCTGGTCAAGAAATGGCCGATATGGCTGGATACTATTTTTCAGATGAAATCCGTTCAGCGTTTAATATTGTTGGATTTGACCCACGCGGTGTGGGTGATTCCGCTCCGGTTAAGTGTTTAGAAGATGCGGAATTGGCGCGAGTTCTTGAAGCCTCATATCCAAATACTCCAGAGGGCGATGCAGCCGCTGCAGCAGATGTTGATACGGTGGTAAAAGGGTGTGCAGAAAAATCTGGAGATCTTTTACCGTTTGTTGGCACTGAAAATGCGGCGCGCGACATGGACGTGTTAAGGCATGTGTTGGGTGATCCAAAACTTTATTATGTTGGTTTTTCCTACGGTACTTCACTTGGGGGAATGTATGCAGATTTATTCCCAAAGAATGTTGGTCGAATGATTTTAGACGGCGCTGTTTCAGCTACGGCAACTAATTTCGAAGGAAGTGCAGCACAGCTTAAAGGATTTGAAGATTCTTTAGATGCCTATTTAGATAGCTGTTTGGAACAAAAAACTGGTTGTCCATTTTCTGGAACAAAGGAAGATGCGAGAGCAAAAATTACGCAAGCAATGAATCAAATGCTGCAAAGCCCTGCATCAACCATGTATGAGAGTCGTAAGTTAACCCAAACGGCAATGATGATGGGAATCGTGACTGCCCTTTACGATAACCAAACTTGGCCAATTCTCTCGAATGCATTCAATGAATTATTTACTGACGGCGACGGCTCAACCTTCCTACTCCTATTCGACGCTTACACTTCTCGCGAGGGAGATAAGTTTACGAATAATTCAACTGAGGCAAACTGGGCAATCAACTGTGCAGATACAGTCATTGAAGGAAATGCTGAGACTTGGGCAAAAGATGCCGAAAAATTAAATGAAATTTCGCCAGTGTTTGGGCCAGTTATGGGATATGACGAGCTAATGTGTGAGAAATGGCCTTATCGTAACCAAACTAAGCATGGAGCTTACACTGCTCCTGGCGCGGATCCGATTGTTGTGGTGGGTACTGTTGGGGATCCAGCAACACCTTATCAGTGGGCTGTAGAATTTTCTGAAGCTCTTGAAAATTCCGTGCTGGTTACTTATGAAGGTGAGGGTCATACGGCTTACGGGCGAAGCACAGAGTGTGTTTCCCAGCCTTTAGATAAGTATTTACTTACCGGTGAAATGCCTGAAGCAATCTCTTGTCCGGCAAAGTAAATTTGAAGGATGTCGGTAAACAAATATCAAACTTCGATTAACTTGATATCTCTTAAGAGAATTAGGTAAATTGAGGAAGCTGGAGAAATCCAGCAAGGCCGCCTTAGCTCAGTCGGTAGAGCGATTCACTCGTAATGAATAGGTCGCGGGTTCGATTCCCGCAGGCGGCTCCATTTGTACTCAACTTTTGATACAAAGAATTGAGTACAGACTGAACCCCTCGGGTTCCGCCTCAGCCAAAATCCGCACACAGCTATAGACCGCTGTCATCTGCATCGCAGAGCATTCAGTTACCTCCCGCCCAGAGGTAGTGGGACCGAACAAGAAACTGTAGGTACTTGAAAGCTGATAATCCTCAGCTTTACGTTCAGTATTACCGCGAAGCTAATCTAGAAAACTTATAAATAGGCACTCCTATGTAAGAATAGGGGAGGTGGAGAATTTGACGGAACAGGGGTTCATTCAAGCCTGGGAATCAGGCCGCCTTGTTTATCCCGCACCCCAATGGCAAACGGTCAGCGGTGGTTCCTTCGTACTGCTGAGAATTCCGAGAACCATTCCAAGATTCTGTTTGTTGGAATCAATCCTTCTACCGCAACCACATTCGCGGCAGCATCTAAGGTTCAAGGCGGAGACCCGACGACCGCGGCGATCTTGAAACGTTTCCCAGTTGATGACCGCCAGCGCCCCATCGATGCCCGGTGGATGAGCATTATCAACCTCATCCCGCTAGTTGGTCAGGGCCGCCAGTTACCCGCCTGGAATCTTTCGTCGGGGAAGAATGAGATCCTCTCCTCCTTGAAAATCACCATCACCGTAATGAAATTGATCGTGCCTGAGGCAGACCATATCATTCGCATGTGTGGCAATTCGAAGGATAGCAACATCCCTTGGAAACGCGACATCATTCCTATCGTCCAAGAGCTGATTAGGATGTTCAAGAAGCCAAACGCGGCGGCTAAAGCCGTTTATTCGAAGAACGCTCCTTATTATCCAACTCACCCAGCATATGGCAGGTGGAATGGTCACGAATTCTGTGACGCACTACACCTTCTAGAACACGAGTAGTCTCCAGGAGTGCACATGCTTGAATCTTTGAGGCAGCGATCAAAATAGAGCCGTTTCGATAAGGTCTTTACCGCGCAGTGTTTCCATCCACCTGGTAGGTATCGATTCTACCCCATACCTGGCACCTGCTAATGCGCCAGCAACTGCAGCAGTCGTATCCGCGTCAGCTCCAAGATTCACTGCCGCGAGTACGCATTCTTCATAGCTCGTTGTGTTTGCGAAACACCATAAGGACGCTTCTAAGGTATGTACTACGTATCCTGTTGACCCGATCTGTTCGCGGGGCTTACCTAACCACTCGCTGAGATCTGGTTCCTCCCCACACACAACAATCCGTAAGATTTTCACGAAATCGACGCACGCTTGCATCGAAATTTCATGTGCGTGCGTGATGGCCGAAACGTTGCGAATCTGTTCGTTGGTAGCTTGTGTATAAGCCAGTGGCGCGATTCGCATCAGCGAACCGTTGCCATTATCTCGCTCGCTAGATTGCCCTGCTCGATTCATCAGGGCACGCAGAGTTGTTTGACCTATACCGAATGCTGCCCTGTCTGGTGTGTAGAAACCTAGATATGCCCATTGTTCAAATCTCTTCCTCAGATCTGTAACATTTATACGGCCTGTTGCCCGGATCGAATCGCATGTGGCTAGCGTCATTGCTGTATCGTCCGAGAAGGTGCCAGCAGGTCGATCATGGGAACCATGCCCAATCATGTCCGTGCAAAGGAAGGAATCTCGCTTCAAGAACTCGTAGGGAACACCCAGTGCATCACCTACCGCCAGCCCGAAAATACAATCCCGCAAACTACTCATGGACTTCTCCCGCAGCAAACCCGCCGTCATTCGTAAAGATTTATTTTACAGTACTAAATAGTCCCCTCGAATCGCACACCGACTCGCCCGCACCTGAGCTATCTCCCCGAATGGCTCAATCCAAGGCCATGATGGTTACCACGACGCCTAAAGTAATACCCAAAATCCTCTCACGAGATACGCCTTCTGGGTTGGTCAACCGATGATGTGTCGGTCGTGACATCAGGGAGGTAGGGCTGGCCAATGAGCCTCGCTCCGTTTCAGTCAATTGGTGTGAGGCAAGGTCGCGAATTGACCAAATAATCGTTGAATCGTGAACCCACCCATGGCGGGGAGTGCACCCACCCGTGAGGCAAGCTGCACCCACCCGCTGTGGAAACACACCCACCTGGCCGCTCCGTGCACCCACCGGGCTCCTTGTATTAAGAGTTGCGTATAGAGATCAACAAAATCCCGACCCCGCACGGATTGGGATTTTTGTTTTTCATTTTTATTTACGAAAATTTTCACATTGAAACGTGATTAGAAAATTTAAAATTTGGTCTAAAAATTTTCTGAAAACTATTTTAAAAATCATTTTTCAATAAGAGAATAAAAACTTTTATTGCGTTTTTATTACGAAATGGTAGAAAGCGTTGCAAAGCTATTAATTGGTGTTTAGACTTCTGGGTAACTTCAGGGTTGAAGTTTTCTCATCCTTGGCAGTGGAAGTAGCAGAGTTCAACTAATAGGGGGCGGTTATGTTTTCTAAGCGTTCGGTTGTTTCTTTGGGTGTTTTTGTTGCGTTTATGTTGTCTTTGTTTGGTGTGGCTTATTTGAAGATGCCGGCTCTTTCTGAGGAAGAGTTTTTACAGCTTTCGGCAGAGCAACAGTATGAGATTCTTATCGAAAACGGAATGGAACCATACTCTGAAGGAGACTTCGGAGTTGACAAAGATTTTCATCTCCGAATGATAGAAAACTTAATTTCTCCAATTATTAAAGGGGAAATGGATGCCAACCTAGATCCCTATGGTAGTTATGCTCCAGCAATTATTCAGGCTCGTATTGCAAAAACCTTGTACGAAATGGGTTATCCAAAAGTGATTAAACCAGAACCACCAAGCTACTATAGTCCAGAAGAACGGGAACGCTACTACGAGCAAAGGGAGTAACTTTTCTGTTTCTAAAACCTGAAAAGCAGTGTGGGTGGATTAAACATTTAGTTTAATCCACCCACTATTTCTTGACTTTATTTTATGAAACCAAACTTTGCAACTAAGAATGAATCGGTGAAGGAAGATTAATTTCTAAAGCTTTCAGAAAAGCAACATCTGCTTCCACTATATCCATGTTAGGCGCGCTTGGATTAGTCAATATTTCTTGAAACGCTTCCTTTTCTTGTTTTACCAAAAATAAACGTAATTTTTCATTTCCAACAAGAAAGAAAACATAACTTCGAAGAACAAAATATTACGAAATCTACTTATAAATATATTTGATCTTTTATTGTATTTTTAATTTAACTAAATAAATTAAAAATAATAGCTAAAGCTATGTTGAGTAGTTGTATTTTTTTATAAAATATTAACTACAGGTGTCCATTCATAACAAAGGAGTTACGATGGGAAAACGTAAAACTATTCTTTCAATAATGCTTGGCGTAATTTAACTATTTGGAATTATGTCATCTGCGCATGCTCAGGAAGCTTCGCTACCGTCCAATCATCTTATATCAATTCCTAATATCGAAGATTAAGAAGGAAGAGTTAAGGAGATTACCGATTATGTTTAGGTATCATCAAATAAAAAATTTCGGACAAATGACCCTATTAGCAGGAGTTCTTCTCTTGTTCTTTTCTTTTAAAGGGTGGGCAACTCCATGGATAATTTCACTTATTGTCACATTAAGTGGAGTTGGAATACTTCTATATGCATACTTTATTCTTAAACCTCATGCACTAGAAAATGAGGTGGAGGAAGATAGGCTCTAGTAAAATTTCCTTGGTATTTCTGTAAATGCCTAAGAATATTTACCCTTCTGTGGGATTGGATTTTTCAAGATATTTACCTGTGAGATGGTTAAGAACGCCAGGTTGGAATATCTAAAACAGATCATGCCTGCTATCCATCTGGAGAAATTTTAACTGGCAAAGTAGTGGGTGGAAAATAAGTGTAATAAAAGAGTTTTATTGCGTTTTTATTACAAAACAGTAAAAAGTGTTGCAAAGCTGTTAATCAGTATCTTAGACTCCAGAATAACTTCAGGGTTGAAGTTACCTAATCAATGGTGATTATGGAGGAAGAAAATGAAACTGAAAAAATAGTAGCGGTAGCTGCGTAATAATTTGTGGGTGTATAGTTATGTTTTCTAAGCGTTCGGTTGTTTCTTTGGGTGTTTTTGTTGCGTTTATGTTGTCTTTGTTTGG
>JAXFDG010000031.1:0-5417 GCA_034173665.1 Arcanobacterium sp. | reverse complement strand
GTGCGCAAAAGATTTTCCGCAAGAACTTTTAAGCTATAAGGGAGCTTTTCATTACCGACAACTTTATTGATATTGAAATACTCGTATTCTTTCCCTTCAACATTGAGTGTTTCTTTCGCTTCAAAGCTGTTCACGCTCATTGAATACTCCTCTACCGGCAGACTTTTATCAATAGTTAGGCATCCTGCCTTACCTATCTGGACTTGACTCCAGTGTAACATTTATCTTGACGTTAAGATAAATGTTAGCGGCGCAAAATATGCAAGTCTTTCTTTTCTTATTTCAATGCCAATAAACTCTAAACCGTTAAATCCGGAAAAGGAATAAATGGTTTCGGACTCGGTTCATGCTGCAAAATTACCTTTTCCATCCACACCATGTGATACCACTTCCCTGACTTGAAGCCAGAATTGGTGAATTTCCCGATTAAACGATACCCAAGTTTTTCATGGAAACGCACCGAAGCATCCGTTAAATATTCATCAGCGATTTCAGGGTAAGCGATACAAGCATTTAAATTATGCACATTCTGCAAAGCTAAAATTTCTTCAAGTTTGGCGTAAAGTGCACGACCAATCCCGCCACCTTTAGCCTCTGGATGAAGGTAAATTGTTGTTTCAACTGACCAATCATAGGCTGGACGCGGACGGAAGATGGAAGCATAGGCATAACCCAGAACCACGCCGTCGGAAATCGCAACAAGAATCGGGTACTTTTCTTGCACCACAGCAATTCGACGCGAAAATTCCTGAAAACTTGGAGCATCGTATTCAAAAGTAACAGCCGTATTTTCCACATAGTAGGAATAAATTCGATGCATTTCAGGCAAGTCTGAAGCAATTATCGAGCGAATTTCCATCATCTCCCCTTCCCTACCGCGTAAATTAAAACTTATAAGTGTCGAGCCTGAAAATTCACGGCACAAAACTAATTTGCAAAAATTATTTTCGGTAATTCTCGTAGCACCAAAGTGTTATTTCAGAAATTAATTCAAGCGGAAGATCTGCACTATGCGGGAGCTGTATCGCGCCCTTACTCGTTTTATAAGCCGTTAATTTTGGTAAAAATTCTTCGACTGCCCGCGGGCCTGGATAAATCCCAAGATGATTTTTCGCATTGGCAAAATGAATAATATTTCGCCCTTGCCAAAAAGTTGGCATTCCCCATGAAATTCGTTCTTCAGCTTCTGGGATTAAATTCCGGATTGTTTCATAAACCAAGTTTAAACGCGGTTGATTTTCCACATTCTGCTGCTTGATATAAGTCTGAATCGGCATATTTAATCCTCTAACTAATGCCCCAAAACTAACAATGTTCCGAAAGGCTTACTATTTCAATGTTTAAAAATAAGATTGAAAATCCGCAAAGGTTTGCACACTTACTTTTCTTCGGTAAAGCCGAGATCTTTCACCGCTAATTCAGTTTTTTCTAAACTCACAGCCCGCTTATCACCGCTCAAGGTATCTTGGGAAACAATGTTCTGCTCAACCGCTTTTTGCACTCCAAGCTTTGTAAAATCAATCCGAACTATCCGTTCATATTCAGAGTCACTGAGCTTATTACCAGTAATTTCAACGCCCGCCACCCCTTGATTCTTTACTTGGTACGCTTCAACTTGCTCAATCACATTCTGCAATTCTTCAGCCGTGAGGTTCTTATAACGCGTAATAGCTTCTTGCTTCAGCAAAATATCCGTATTTGGTTTTGCTTCTAAAGTGAGTGTGACACTCATTTTTTCTTCTTCATAAACATAAGTTTTTACAGATTCTGCAGCTGTCGAAGTAGTGCTGGTTTCACTAGAAGTACTGTTAGATTCATTTGAAGTATCTTCAGCTCCACAAGCAGCGAGCGTAAAAACGAACAAAGCAGCAATAAAAGATTTCGCAAAAGTTTTCATACGATAAAGCCTACCGCTAAATCTTCAGAAAACCGCGCCACACGAAAGTAAAATAAGAAGTGTCAAAATTATAACTTTTCAAGTGTTCACAACAATTTGTTTCGAAAAACTATATTTATCATGATTTTAAAAACACATGTCCTTCGCGAGATTGATAAAAATTTTTCGCAACTTTCAGCACAATATGCCCTGGTATTA
Organism: Arcanobacterium sp.; assembly: GCA_034173665.1. Lineage (GTDB taxonomy): Bacteria > Actinomycetota > Actinomycetes > Actinomycetales > Actinomycetaceae > Arcanobacterium_A. Next base: position 3,322 of record JAXFDG010000031.1, on the reverse strand, counting down.
GCACAGATGGACCAAATCGATTGGAAAGCTGGTGCACATTTAGCTAAACGAATCCGTACCGGAGATTTTTCTCCGACCGACGTCGTTTTCATTCTCACCGACGACGTGCAGCTAGTTGGTTTTGTCGCCTTAACTAAAACCGATATCGCACGAGCCCCGAATAATTATGGTCCTTTCCTTAGCACAATGTATGTTAATCCCGAGTTTCGCAAGCAAGGTTTTTCAAAGCAATTAATAGAACTTGTGCTTACCGAAGCAAGAGCACAAAAAATTCCAAAACTTTACATTATGACGCAGCATATTGGACTATATGAACGCTACGGATTCATTCAGATTGATGAAATCCCAGATATCCATAATCGACAGATGCGAGTGCTGCAGAAGATACTAACAGCAGAAAACTAATCAGAGGCTCTTTTCACTGCTATTATTTATGGCAGTAACTTCAAAGAAAACAATTCAAATCTATTATTAGACGCCGATGAATTTAGAAATTATTTTTTCCTGCAAGACTTGCGAAGACGCAACAGAGTATTTCCTGTCAGATTCTGAAAATATTGTTGCAGCAATTTTTGCATGGCAGGCAATGTATTTATCTAGTTTCCAAAACATAAACTCCACATTTGAACAGTGGCAAGTACTAGAAGAAAAAGTCTGGATACAAGATAATAACCTTATTGTTTCATTATATTTTTACATAGAAAACATAGATGATTCCCCCAGCACTATTTCGCAAATAATGCTAGCTAGTTGGAAAGCTATAACAACTATATTTTCTACTGAAATTTTCAAAATATCCATAAAAACCGAAAACCCAAATATCAGCCTAAACAACCCCAAATTAGCTAACTTTGGATTATTTCAACAAGCTTTACAGTTAATAAATGTTATTAAGACGAAAAACACAACACCATTCTCAATAAAATTGCATAGTGTTCCCGAGAACTTCGAATCATACTTCTCTAATTTTTTAGAAAATCACGAAGTAACGTTCGTAAAAGAACTCCCTTCAGGAAATAATCTACAAAATAAAAACAGCACCTTAAACTATACTGTTTTCTGCAAAAAGTGGGACGCTGTATCTATCGGTTGGTTCCTAGCTTGTATCTTTAATTTCTTCTATTCACTCTCAACAAATCCTCTTGAGATATATTTCGAAAAAGAAGCACCTAGTTGATGTTTCCTGAGTAAAAGTTGCCTTTCACCACTAAATTCGTTCTTCAGCTTCTGAGATTAAGCTCCTGATTGTTTCATGAACCAAGAAAAAATTTTATGCCTAGAAGCTACCGGTCCCAGTTTTTCTTGCTATCTTCATCTGTAATTGGACGAATTACTTTGCACGGATTTCCTATAGCAACAACATTCGATGGAATATCTTTTACCACAACGCTTCCTCCACCGATAACTACATTACTCCCAATAGTTACTCCCGGCATTACTTGTACTCCTGCCCCGATCCATACATTGTCTCCAACTACAATCGGATAAGCATATTCCAATCCTTTATTTCTGCGTTCAAAATCAATTGGATGCCCAGATGTGTAAAACCCACATGAAGGCGCAATAAACACATTCTCCCCAAAGGTAACACTGCCAGCATCAAGAATCACTAAACCGTGATTTGCGTAGAAATTTTCTCCCACTGAAATGTTATAACCATAGTCGCACCAAAAAATCGGCTCGATATGAACATTCTTCCCAGTTTTACCAATAATATTTTTAATCAAATTATGACGTTCTTCTAAGTTTTCTATTGGGAGATTATTGTATTCTTGGCAAAGCTTTTTACACCGAAGACGTTCCATTTCAAGTTCGGTATCATAATTGGCGTCATAAAGTTTTTGCTGCAACATTTTTTCTTTTTCTGACACGCCGTCTCCTTTATCAGGCAGTAAAACAAATCTTCAATTTAATCCATCACGTAAATAATGCAACACATTCCACATGGGTCGAGGAAACAGTATTGATGTCAGATTGCCCCAATAGTTCTCGGGAACAAATCGACTGACTGCCTTTGTCTCAAATAACATCGATAGTTCTCGGGAACATATCAAGCCTACGTCAGATTACTTTTACCAAGATTACATTTTGAACATAGAGTTTGTAGGTTTTCAATCACAGTTTCGCCACCCTTTGACCAAGGAACGATATGATCTACATGAAGTACAACAGATGGATCTTTTGCCGGAGACGCACCACAAGCGCAGCATTTAAATTTGTCACGAGCTAACACCTTATATCTCAAGCGAGTATTGATATTTCTTGATGTTCGATATTTTGGCAGAGTTACTGCCTCATTTTCTTTCTCTGATTTATTGCTTGTACTATTTCTGATAGTGTCAGGCTCAGAAACACATGACTGATATTCACTTTCTGTAGCATTTATATATTCTACAAATGCCTCTAATGCTTTACGCCATCCTCCAAATCTTCTTTTAAATGTATCGATAGAATAGTTACAGATTCCTGCTTTGGTTATATCGGTCGAAGTCGGTTGCCGCCCCAATAATCGCCACATCCGCTCAATTTCATCAAAGCATTCCTGCTCGGTTATTCTATCTTTGGTGAATCCTGTAGGTTCTAGTCCGGCTTTTTTCAGGAAATCATTCCATTTGCCAAAACGAGAGAAAATATATTCAGCAGAATACTTGCCATATGTTCTATATTCCTCATATGGAACAGTCTTTTTGTCGATAAGGTTAGCAACTCTTCTTAAATCATCAAAGTATTCTTCGTCAGAAATCAATTTAAGCTCAGCTGAATTCCGTTCGGTTCTTAAACCGGCCAAAGTCAGAGCATTTTTCCATGTTCCAAAATGTGCTTGGATCGCAGTTTGTGAATATTTCCCATACAACTTATATGTCGAGATAGAAATATAATCCTTGCCAAGTATTGCTGCCGTTTTTTTAATATCAGCTATTATTTCCTCATCTGTCAATTGTGTTTTCCATTAATTTAGTTCAAATTTCATCTTTACCACCTTTCGACAGCAAAACTACCGTCTCAACATGTGCTGAGAGCTTGCTTCTATACAAATAGACGAAAGGGAGTGAAAGTGATTTTAGAATGATACTGTGGAACGGAATTTACTTTTTGAAGCAATTAAAGTACATTTTTCATCATACCACTCTGTGCCAAAATTTGTTAATTAAGGCGACTCGATATAGCATACAAAACTATAGTTGTTATCCTAGTTGATTAAAAAAATCTCTGATTTCCTCATCTTTTATAAAATAATATATAATTTTCCCCTCTCTTCTAGTGTCCAAGATGTTTTGATTGGCTAGTTTACGAAGATGGTGGGAGGCAGATGCCATACTGA
>JAXFDG010000030.1:0-5907 GCA_034173665.1 Arcanobacterium sp. | reverse complement strand
TTCACGCCATCGCGCACACCTGGACTCCAGAGCTTGCCGGAATCATCAAGCTGCTTCGGCTCAAGCAGCCAGGTTTCACCTTCACCTAAAGTAGTCAGACCACGCAAGAGCTTTCCTGCTGCCGGTTCAACCAGCGGACCCATTTCAGTCTTTAACTCCCAAGGCCAGCCAACGCTAAGTGAGCGCACGCCGTCAAGAAGCTGATTCCGGAAACGCTTCGACTTCGCTACCGAACCTACAAGAATCACGGTGGAACATGCCGAACACTTCTGCCCAGCATGACCAAAAGCAGAATAGATTACATCCTTCGCCGCAAGATCCAAATCTGCATGAGGAGTAACAATAATCGAATCTTTACCAGAGGTTTCCGCGAGCACACCGAGTTCCGGACGCCAAGACTTAAACATCTTTGCAGTTTCGATTGAACCAGTAAGAATTACGCGATCAACTTTTGGATGGCTAATCAATTCTTTTCCAAGGTCACGATTGCCCACACTAACCAGCCGCAAAACTTCGCGTGGCACACCTGCATCCCACATTAACTTTGCAATCATCGCACCAGTACGAGCTGAAACTGAAGCCGGCTTGAACACTACACCAGAGCCAGAAGCAAGAGCTGCGAGCACACCACCAGCAGGAATTGCCATCGGGAAATTCCAAGGCGGAGTAACCACAACTACGCGTGAAGGCTGATATTCAGCGCCCGGCAAGTTCTCTAAATCTTTTGCAAGTTCAGCATAATAATGGGCAAAATCTGCAGCTTCCGAAACTTCAACATCACCTTGATCTAAGGCTTTACCAGCTTCTGAGCCAGCAACTTCAATCAACAGACCACGATTCTTCGAGAATTCCACACCAACACGATGTAAAATTTCGGCACGTTCAACAGCCGGCATTGCCGCCCACTTTTCTGCCGCAGTCCAGGTAGATTCGATAACTTCTTCAAGTTCTTCATGCGTTTCAACGCGAGCTTGCGCAATCACATCCGCGCCAAGCTGTGAACCTTCCATCTTTGCTACGATTTCTCGCGCCCATTGCAGATTTGCCGGCAATGAAGGATCCGAGTCTGGAGTGTTCTCGAAAGTCCAATTACCCTGCTCATCTTGTAAGATTTGAGCAATCTCTTCAGTAGTTTCAGTAAGGCGATTTTGTTTCCGATTTGGTCCAACTTCATCAGTAAAAGCATGGCTCACTGCTGCCATAAATCGGTCAATTTCTCGTTGCAGTAACTGCTCTGAGTCAGCAATTTCAAAAATTGAACTCATAAAATTCGCCGGGAGTGCATTTTCTTCCAGACGACGAACTAAGTACGCAATCGCTACGTCGTATTCTTCTGGATTTACAACCGGCACATAGTAAAGCAAATGCCCTACGTCTTGTTTCATCGCCTTTGCTTGTGGCGCAGCCATTCCGGTGAGCATTTCAAACTCAACTTCAGAACCTACCTGCAAACCGCGATCCTTTGCCAATTCCAGAGCATAAGCGGCCGTAAAAAGGTTCATTCCCGCAACGCCGACATTAACATTCTTAATATGTTCTGGGCGAAGCGCATATTCAAGAACTCGAATATAATTTGCGTCAGTTCGTTCTTTACTTGGCTCAGTAACGAGCTCCCAGCCGTGCACAGTTGCCGCTACACGTTCCATTGAGAGATTCGCACCCTTAACCACACGGACTTTAATTGGTGCCCCACCGCGAGCAACACGCGCCGCAGCCCACTCTTGTAAATCCATCATCGCTGGCAAGGCGTCTGGAAGATAAGTTTGCAATACGATTCCGGCACGAAGATTAAGGAACTCAGGCCGATCTAAAATCTTCTTAAAAACATCAATTGTGAGATGTAAATCGTGATACTCTTCCATGTCCAAGTTGATGAACTTCTTCGGCGAATAAGAATTTGCCTTTTCATAAAGAGGAAGAATCGAATTGACGGCGTGTTCCACAGCGTAGTCGTAAGCCCAAGGATTATGTGGACCAATAACTGCGGAAACCTTCATCGAAACATAATCGACGTCGTCGCGCTCCAAGAGTTTAATGGTGTCTGCCATTCGCTTTGCAGCTTCTTTATCACCAAGAACAGCTTCGCCAAGAAGGTTCATATTTAGGTGTGCACCTTCAGCTTTCAGCCGTGCAATTGCCTTGGTTAGACCTTTACCTTTTGCATCGAGCACAAGGTCTCCAACAAGCTGCTGGAAAACTTTTGTCGCTATTGGGACGACGACGTTAGGGATCTTTGGCGCAAGCTTTCCACCAATTTTCATTGGCGCACGAAGGTAAGCTGGTAAAAAGTTAGGATTTTGCCCAGCAAGTTTTGCAATTGTATGCGCTGAAACATTTACGTCTTCTGGACGAATCACGCCATCAACAAATTCGACGGTAAAGTCGAGACCTTTCGGATCTTGTAGCGTCTTTGCTAAAAGTTGTGCCGCTCGGTCGGTAGGATATTTTTTCGATTCTGCTAACCAATGCTTTGCACGGCTAACTGCTCGGCGGGATACTTCTTCGATATTTCCTGGTTCATACTCCATTTATAAATCATCCTTGACTGAATTGTTTTGTAAAGATATGAGACATTCTAAACCACTAAGCTCCGCCTGTTTTTGGCATTCCAAAAACAGGCGGAGCTTAGGATATTACGTAGTTTAGCTAGTCTCTAATTGTGGTTTTCCATCCACGCCAATTACTGGCGCAACAAGATCATGAACTCCAGAGAACTCCGCTTCAATTTCATCTGCTCCAGCTGTTGCCAAACGAACTGCCGCTGCAAACTCAGCTTCAATCTCTTCGTTTGGCGAATAAGTTGCCAAAGAAACAACAATCGCCACGATGGAAGCAAAGAGGAAGCCGGGCAAAATTTCATAAAGCCCAAATGGCTGCCCTAGTGCTTGGCGCCAAATACCAACAGTTGCTGCCCCAACAATCATACCGGCAAGGGCACCTTGCCAGGTGAGCTTACGCCAGTAGAGTGCAAGGATAATAATTGGGCCAAAAGCTGCACCAAAACCAGCCCAAGCAAAGGCCACAAGCTGCAAAATTGAATCTGTGCGGAACCAAGCAAAGATGCCTGCTAATACCGCTACTGCCAACACAGCGAGTCGTCCGTATGTAATTGAAGAAACGGCGTCACGCTTTAAGTTCCCCTTAGCATTCACAATATCTTCCACTACTGCAGAGGAAGTAACAAGTAGCTGGGAAGAAATGGTGGACATAATTGCGGCAAGAATTGCAGCGAGCATAAACCCGGTGATAATCACTGGGAACAATGCTTGTCCGGAAATAATAAAGACTGACTCGTGTTTCCCTTCTGGAACTGTAATCAGCCCAAAGTGATTTGCCGCTACACCAACAAGTGCTGTTCCTCCGGCGCCTACAACTGAAAGAATCATCCAACCGATACCAATACGGCGGGCCTGCGTTGCTTCTGCAGGGCTTCGAAGAGCCATGTAACGAACAATAATATGTGGCTGGCCAAAATATCCCAGTCCCCATGCCATCGCGGAGATAATTCCGATAACTGCAGCAGTTTCATTACTTCCAGCATAAGTGAACATAGAAAGCAAGTCTGGATCGGTACCGTTGATTCCTTCTATTAGCTTCCCAAAACCGCCAATTGCAACTAACCCAGCAATTGGCACGGTAACTAGAGCGAAGAGCATCATTAATCCCTGCACGACGTCGGTCCAAGAAACTGCAAGGAAGCCACCGACAAGGGTGTAAAGAATAACAACACCAGCAACTAAAACCATACCCAGGTGATAATCCATACCGAAGGCAGATTCAAAGAAGAGACCGCCAGCAACCATGCCAGAAGAAACGTAAAAGGTGAAGAAAACGAAAATAATTACGCCAGCTACAATCCGAATCGAATTACTCTTATCACGCAAACGATTGCCAAGGAAGGAGGGAACAGTAATCGAATTTCCAGCGACCTGAGTATACGAACGCAAACGCGGCGCAACTAGTTTCCAAGATGCCCAAGATCCAATAGTTAAACCAATTGCAATCCAAGATTCAACTATACCGCTAATATAAAGCGCACCTGGCAAGCCCATCAATAACCAACCGGACATATCTGAGGCACCCGCAGAGAGTGCTGCCACAGTCGGGCTGAGATTACGGCCACCAAGCATATAATCATCGAGATTCTTGGTTCTGGTGTAGGCCCAGATACCGATAATAATCATTGCAACGAAATAAATAATCATTGCAATCGCTTGACCTGTTGTCTGCGACATTTCAGGCTCCTTCCCATATTAGAAAGTTGTGCTTAGTTCGTACCTTAAACGAATCAGGACTAAAGACACAAGCATTTCTAGAAAATTATCTCAACATTAAGAGAAATATGTAATAACTGTATTAGATAGCGAGAAAAACATTCCACATAAGCCTTATCTTGAATTTAGTTGAAAATTAAACTATTCTTTAGGTAAGTATTTAACGAACCACTAAAAAGGCTGAAAAATGAACAAAATTTACAATAATGCTACCGGCCACCCAATGCAGTTTGGTATCTTCACCGTCGCCGACATTACTCGCGATCCAGTAACTGGAAAAGTGCCATCAGAAAAAGAACGCCTCAACGCCATTGTTGAAATCGCAAAGCTTGCCGACGAAGTCGGCTTAGACGTGTTTGCTCTCGGTGAGCACCACAATCCACCTTTTGTTACTTCTTCACCAACCACTACCCTCGCCTACATTGGAGCACAAACTGAGCAGATCACCCTCTCAACCGCTACTACTCTCATCACCACAAATGATCCAGTAAAGATTGCTGAAGATTACGCAATGCTCCAACACCTCACCGATGGCCGCATGGATCTTATGCTTGGCCGCGGAAACACCGGCCCGGTCTACCCATGGTTTGGGCAAGACATCCGGAAAGGCATTTCCCTGGCCATTGAAAACTACAATCTGCTCCACCGACTCTGGCGTGAAGATGTGCTCGATTTCCAAGGCGAATTCCGCACCCCATTACAGCAATTCACCTCTACCCCACGCCCATTAAACAATGTGGCACCATTCGTTTGGCACGGATCAATTAGATCCCCACAAATTGCTGAACAAGCCGCATATTACGGAGACGGATTCTTCCACAACAACATCTTCTGGCCCGCCGAAGCCACCAAACAAATGGTCCAACTCTACCGCGAGCGCTATGAACACTACGGCCACGGAAAAGCTCATCAAGCAATCGTTGGCCTTGGCGGTCAAGTCTTTATGCGCAAAAATAGCCAAGATGCAATTAACGAATTCCGCCCATACTTCAACGAAGCACCCGTATATGGAGGCGGCCCATCCATGGAAGAGTATATGGAACAAACGCCGCTCGCCGTCGGTTCTCCAGAACAAGTAATCGAACGCTACTTGCAGATGCGCGACAATATTGGCGACTACCAACGTCAACTATTCTTAATCGATCATGCCGGACTCCCATTAAAGATGGTTCTTGAACAAATTGAACTCCTCGGAACCGAAGTAGTCCCAGTGCTGCGCGAAGAACTCCTTAAAGGTCGTCCAGCAGATGTTCCGGCAGCACCACGTCACGCTGATCGTGTTGCAGCTGCGGCACAAGCTGGAGCCGACGCCATCGACGATTCATACCGTTTCGAAACTGGCGACAACTGGACTGGCCTCACTGCCGAGCACAATAAGAAGGGTAATGAAACTGCCCGCAAGCTCACAGTGACCATTCCCCCTGAAAAGAACTAAAATCACCCCATAATATCTGACTAAATCACCTGCGAGACAAGATCAAAGATAGCGAAATATCATGAGCAAGACTGCGAGAACTTTGCGTACCGTCACCATCCAAGCCGGTCTCGGAAATCCCTCTACTTCCGGGAAACTTGCCGACCTCCTCGAGCGAGAATTCCTTGCGGCAGCCAGCACAAAAGGGATAACAGTCGA
>JAXFDG010000029.1:0-9091 GCA_034173665.1 Arcanobacterium sp. | reverse complement strand
CCAATTGCAATCGGTTTAATTTGCACGGATCCTTCAGGAATGAATGCCGCGAAAACAGAAGTCATAATTAACGCTGCGGCTACAACTACGGTTGAGGAGCCAATAAAGCCTTGTTTCACTGCTTGCATGGCATTTCCGCTTCGAATCCATTCTTCGCGCATCCGAGAAACAAGAAATACTTGGTAATCCATGGCTAGCCCGAAGAGAATTCCCATCACCATTACGGGGAGGAATGAAATAACGGGACCGGTCTTGGTGACGTGCAAGAGGTCTGCTCCGATTCCGTAGCCGTATACGATTCCGATAGCGCCAAATGCTGCGCCTAAGGAGAGGAGATAACCAATAGTTGCAGTCAGTGGGACTGCGATAGAGCGGAAGACAATCATTAATAAAATCAATGAAAGTCCAACCACCACTATCCCAAATGGGATTAATGCAGAGTTGAGTTGTTCCGCGATATCAATAGAGACTGCAGTAGCGCCAGTAATCATGACATCGCTAATTTTTAAGTCTGTTTCCCAGATCGGGGCAGATGTACGTAAATCTTGCACCAGTTGCGCAGTTCGTGCGTCGGTTTGCCCGTGCTCTGGAATAATTTGTACAAAAGCGATGGAAGCATCTGGATTTGGGGTGGCGAGTTGGATTTTCTTTACGCCGTCTATCTGGGAGATTTCCTGTGAGAGTTTATTTACAAGCTCAACTGGTTCAGTTGATTGAACGATATCGGCAATCACGATGATTGGAGCATTGTATCCATCTCCGTAGTATTCGCCGATTTTATCGTAGGTGGTACGAAGGGATGTTCCCAGGGGTTCAGTCCCGTTGTCTGTTAAAGCAGTAGTCATTTTGGTAGCTGGAACAAGCATTAGTCCAAGAATTGCGACGACACCAAAGATTGTCACTAGAGGTGCTTTGGTGATTGTGCTAATCCACCATACTGCTGGGCTCCGGCGGGTTGTTTTATTCTGAGTATTTTGAGAATCGCGAGTTCGCTGTTTCTGGCGTTGTTTTCGGGAGATTGCTTTCATCCCAATTAATCCAAGCATTGCCGGTACGGCAGTTATCGCTACCAATACAGAAATGAAAACCACGAATGCGGCGGAGATGCCCATTACGGCGAGGAAGCCGATTCCGCTCACGGAGAGTCCGCAGAGCGCGACTATTACAGTTCCGCCTGCGAATACTACTGAGGATCCGGCGGTAGCATTGGCGCGAGCTGCTGCTTCTCGGGGGGCCACGCCGTCAAGGATATATTCGCGGGCGCGTGCGATGATGAAGAGAGCATAGTCGATTCCGACTGCTAAGCCAATCATGACGGCTAGTGCTGGAGTTGTTGAGTTAATTTCAACAAAATTTGCTACTCCGAGGACTACTAGCATTCCGGCGCCAACACCAATAAAAGCACTGAGAATCGGGGCGCCTGCGGCAAGAACAAGCCCGAATGTAGCGATTAATACGAGAGCCGCAATTCCGACGCCGATTAGCTCTGTAAGGGAGAGTGGAACGCTAATGAAGTGACCGATATTTTCGGCCATATCAATTTGGAGTTCAGGATTTTCTGCTGCTGTTGTGGTGACTAGTTCTTTTAATGCTTGTGCTGTTGTGGCGGATTCTATTGTTGGTCCGCTCATTTGGCTCCCGACACTTTTATCTCCCATTATTTGCAAGAGCGCATGTTTTTTATTCTCGGTAATGGATGGAGTGAGTTCTGAGAATGGATCTGTGACCATCGAAATGCCATCAATGGTACTTGCTGTGGAGATAAACTCTGCAATCTCTTCCTGATAGTCCAAAATAGTGCCGGTATCGGTTGAAAATAGGACTTGATTCGAAGTTCCTGCTGCTTGCGGTAAACGTTCTTGGAGCACTTCCATTCCTTGAATGGATTCAGCATTGTCGATTTTAAATGCGTCCGTTAAATTTAAGCCGGTTGTGGCAATCAGGGCGGCTAAAATTCCGATAAGTGCAAACCAGGCTCCGAGAACAGTTTTGGCGCGGTGTGCACACCATTTTCCGAGGCGGTGAAGAAGGGCCGACATTTCAACCTACTTTCAGCTTTGCTGATAAATTCTTTGATTCGAAAGTTATTGCAGTGTGCGTAATAATTTTATCCATACTTTCAATATAAAAATGTACTGGATTTATTATTGTATTGAAAATTGGTGCTATGATGAACGGGTCACAGCAAGGGGAGAGGGAAATGGTGCAGCAAAATACTTTGCGAAAACGAGAAAATACCCGTGCTCAGTTAATTTCTGCAGGGATGGAAGTTTTTCTGCGTAAAGGTCTTGCTGGCGCGAGAATTGACGACGTCGTGAAAGCTTCTGGATTTACCCGGGGAGCGTTTTACTCTAACTACAGCGCAATCGAAGAGCTAATGGAAGATGTAATCCGTACTAAATCTCAAGAAGTTTTTTCTGAGGTGGAGCGGATATTTGGAGAGATTCCGGATCCGCCATCTTTGGAAGATATTGTTGCTGTAATTGGGGGACTGCGTGAATATGGGCGCGATATGTACGTCTTGAGTACGGAATATACTTTGCATCAGATGCGTAATCAACTCTCTGATGGATTGCAGATAATAACTGGAACTTCTCCGGCGGAATTTGTGGGGGGACTGATAGAAGATGTGCTTTCAAGAATGGGGCGTATTTCTTTAATTCCAACGCGAATGGTTGCGCAAGTGCTTTCGGTACTATACATGGATTCGGTGGTGGCGAAAGAGCTGAACTCCGAGTCGCGAACAACTCCGAAATTTTTTGAAGATGTTATCCGCTTGACTATTGAATCTTTTACCGTTCCTGCTGATGAGGCTTCTGTCCTCGAGTGATTATCAGGAACGAAGAATCTGGTAATAAATTTTGGGTGGGAATTCCGAATCTGGAAATCCCACCCAAAATTTATATTTCTTATTATATTTCTTATCCGATTCGCTTTGCAGCTGCCGTGAAGTCCCGAGTTCCAACGAAAATCTCATTGGTGTATGGATTCTTGCGGAGTTTCTTGGAACGGTAAATTACGTATGTGATGGCAGCGATGTTGGCAAGTAGCGCAATTCCGGAAACAACGAAATTAACATTTGGGTTGTTTACAGAATTTGTGGAGAATACTGAGTAATCTTGGAAGCGCGGGTAGACCTGAGCGAACATACACCAAATTGCTAGGGTGAATGCGCGATTCTGAATCCAGCCACCCTTATTCCAGAATGCATTTGCCACAGTTGGAGCGAGGAGTAGTGCTAAGCCGCAGTAGAACGAATGCGTTGGGAGGCAGTTGTAGGTGTATGCAAAATTCCAAAGGTCGTAAGAGATGATGAAAACCCAGGTCATATCAGGCCAGAGCATATCTTTCTTATCGCGTGAAGCGTAGATTCCAAACCAGCCGGTCATGACGAAGATATTGATTAGTCCAGCTGTTCCGTTGAAAATATTGTGCCAACCACCATTTAGGGTGACCCCTTCAATGCTGACGTAGCTGCTGTTCCAGGCGCGGATTGCGGATTCGAAATCAGAAATAACAGCAATTAAAATATTAATTGCCACAATTACGAATGGGAAAACTTTGAACCAATCTACTTTTCCTAGTTTTCCCCATCCATACTTTAAGATCATGAATCCAATACAGCCGGCAGTGGCGGCGTAAAGTTTTGCATAGTGGAACCAAGATCCCATATGAAGGTAGGTCGGATTTTCTAAGGCCCACTGTGCTCCAGCTGCTGCGCCGATATAAATAGCAGCGAAATATATCGTCAAAATTCCGGGGATTACGAAGAAGCAAAGAATTCCACCAGATTTAGTACGGCGAGCGAACTCGTTTGCCAAGATGAGTCCGCAGAAAACGAGGACCCAGCCAAGGAGTTGGTAGGCGGTATTTTCGCCATAGATGTCGAATAGCATTTCAACCTCTTTCGATAAATAGCATTTCGTGCGCCGGTGCGCGAAATGCTTGGTTTTAATTTGTGAGATATTTGTTTAGGTGCAGCGACTGTGCTGCAATTTCAACAAGTTCTTCAATGGAGATATCTGGTTTTGAGCGAATTAGGGCAGTGAGCCCGACGATAAGGACATAGAAGGTATCTTCGATATGTTTCAAATCTGTCTTGTGTTTATTTTTGAATTCGATAACTGTTGTGTTTGAAATATAGTGCGCAATTCGTCTTGCGGTGCGATTTAAGAATCGTACATATAGTTCAGCATTAGAATCTTTGTTTAGGCCGGCGCGGAAAGGACCGTCATTGTTAATGATTCGATGTAGGAGTTTTACTGCATCGAAGAGAGATTTTTCAATGTCACCTTCGACGCGCTTGGAGTTCCAATCGCGAAGTTCTGCTAAAAAATCATCAATGACGTCATCGAGAGTTGCATAAATGACTGCATCTAGATTTTCGAAATAGTGATAAAACAAGGAACGAGTAATGCCGCATCGTTTCGTGATAGAGGAAATAGAAGTTTTTCTAATTCCTCGTGTAATTATTTCTTCTCGTGTTGCGCGGAGAATTTTTTCTGTTGTTTGCGTGCCGCGAAGTTGTTTCGTCATTGTTTTTAACCTCTCTATTTGAAGTTAAAAACAAAGTTGACACGTCGTCAATTAATTTTTACGCATTGTGTTGACAGCTATTTAACTATCGTCAAAACTGCGAGAAAAAATAAAGTATGTAAGACGAAGGTCCCGATGGGTTTATACTGTAGGGGCGTGGGCTAGGGGCTCCGCTAGCCTTGCGGAGCCCGGTGAATATTTGTGGTTAACCTGCGAAAGATCCGATATCCCGCCGCCAATAAAGCTCGGAATCCACCAACGCCTGCTCTAATAATTCATTAAGCTCAGCCCGTACTGCAGGCAATTCGGCTCCGCGAAGCGTTACGATTGCGACACGTCCACCAGCTGCAAACCAAGTGTTGCTTGCCTCATCATAGCGTGTTCCCATGTGGACGATTTCGGCCTGTGGATGTTCTTGGACTGCTGCGAAGAGCGCACCTGGAATCTCCGGGCTTGCGGTAATTTTTCCTGGGTATCCCGGAGAAGAAAGCACAACACCCACGCAGAAATCATTAGCGACTGGAAGTTCGGGGGTTTTTCCGGCAAGGAGCGCCACAGCCGTAGCGGCAATATCCCCGTCTAATCGCGGCAGAATAACTTCACATTCCGGATCGCCGAGCCGCGCATTAAATTCAATCACAAAGACGCCGTCGGTAGTTTGAATTAACCCAGCGTAAAGGAAACCAGTGAAAGGTGTTCCACGCCGTTCCATCTCTGCCAATGTTGGGCGAATAACTTGTGCAATAGCTTGCGCATAGATTTCTTCTGTAACTTTCGGAACAGGGCTCACTGCACCCATGCCACCAGTGTTTGCTCCGGTATTTCCTTCGCCGATTGGCTTATGGTCCTGCGCAACCGGAAGTGCCACAAAATTGGTACCGTGGGCCATCACGATTAGTGAAAACTCGAAACCATCTAGGAAATCCTCAATAATTAGCGGGTTTTCCGAGTCGAGCGGAATATTATTGATGACGGCGTGTGCTTCAGCTTCGCTTTGGCAGATAGTTACGCCCTTACCGGCACGAAGTCCATCTTCTTTTAGAACCTGCGGATATCTACAGCCTGCGAGAAAATCACGAACTGCATCAGGGTCGTTAAAACGTTGATATTGCGCGGTAGGCACCCCGGCTGTAGTCATTACTTCTTTTGCAAAAGCCTTTGAAGCTTCAATCTGCGCTGCTGCCAAATTTGGGCCAAAAATTGGCTGTTTAGCTGCTTGGAATACGTCTACTATTCCCGCAGCAAGAGGAGCTTCTGGGCCCACGATAGTTAAATCGATGCCGGCCGACTGGGCGTATTCCGCTAACTTAGTAAAATCTTGCAGCTCGATAACAGTAGCTATTTCTTGGATTGCCGCAGAACCGCCCGCACAAATTACTTCATGCCCAAAACGAATTAGATGCTGTACGAGAGCCATTTCGCGGCCGCCGCCGCCAACTACGAGAACTTTCATTTTGTTCCTTCTTGCTTTTGGAGCTGCAAACTGTAATTTCGAATTATTTCCGGGAAGAGCTGATGTTCGGCTGCATGAATTCGTTGCTCAAATTCGGCTAAACTTTCCTGCGGATTGTATTGAATATGAGATTGCGCCAAAATTGGGCCAGTATCCATTCCTTCATCAACCAGATGGACTGTGCAGCCAGAGTCGACGCCGTCAGTAAAAGCTCGGGCAATTGAATTTAACCCTGGATAAGCTGGAAGAATGCTCGGGTGTAGATTTAGGATTCGATTTTCAAAACGATGCACAAAACTTGCTGGCAAAATCTTCATAAACCCGGCCAAGGCAATGAGCACATTCTCTGGCAGTTCTAACTCTGGACTGTAATCAAGAACAGGGAGCTGATACTCTTCCGCAATAGCTATTGCTGGGCACTGTTTATTTACTACTAAACAAACAGGTTCAGCCGCTCCGAGTTCCCCGCGAGTAGCAGCTTCCATAATTGCGCGAAAATTTGTGCCCGTGCCGGAGGCGAAAATAGCGAGTGGAATTGGGGTGCTCATTGCAAAGAAACTCCCGCTGGGCTTGAATCCTCATCGGCTGCAAAGATTTTTCCAATTACATAGCTTTTCTCGCCGATGGCATCCAAAATACTTTGCGTGCGCAAAACATCTTCTGGAGCTACTGCGAATACGAAACCGATTCCCATATTGAACACGTTAAATAGCTCTTCAGTTGCGAGTTCGCCATATTTTGCGATTACGTCGAAAATTGGGAGCTTTGGCCACGAACCGAGCTTAATTTCATAGCGCAGAGCACCGTTCATCCGTGGAATATTTTCGTAGAAACCACCACCAGTAATATGTGCCATGCCATGCACTTCTACTTCTTCAAGAACTGCTAAAGCTTGACGTACATAGAGTCGAGTTGGTTCTAAAAGTGCCTCGCCAATTGGTTGCTCGAGTTCCGGAATTGAATCTGTGGCGTTTAGCCCGTGATCGCGGAAGAAGATTTTGCGTAGTAGTGAATATCCATTGGAGTGCGGGCCAGAGGATGGTAAACCGATAAGCACATCACCCGGCTGGACCTTGGAGCCATCTACAAGTTTTGCCTTTTCGGCAGCGGCAACGCAGAATCCGGCGATATCGTAGGTACCTTCTTCGTAGAGGTCGTTCATTTCTGCTGTTTCCCCGCCAATTAAAGCACAGTCTGTCTCTCGGCAGGCCTGCGCAATTCCAGCCACGATATCCGCTACAAGGCTAGGTTCTGCTTTCGGGAGAGCTAAGTAATCAAGGAAGAACAGAGGCTGCGCTCCCTGCACGACGACGTCGTTTACGCACATTGCCACAGCATCGATGCCAATTGTGTTGTGAATCCCGGTTTGGAAAGCGAGGAAAAGTTTTGTGCCCACGCCGTCGGTACCAGAAACGAGAACTGGCTCACGGTAACCGCGTGAAGCTAAGTCAAACATTGCGCCGAATCCGCCGATGCTGCCAAGAACCCCGGGGCGACGGGTGGACGCGACGTCGTCTTTAATTCGGCGTACTACCTCATATCCACGTTCCAGAGAAACTCCAGCTGCGGCATATGCTGATGCGGCGACTGCTGCAGGGGAGTGGGCTGGCGTCTCGGTTGTACCTGAACTCTGCTTTGCTTCGGTCATTGAGGTCTTTCGCTTTCGAGTTTCTTGATCGGGATTATTTTGTTTTATTGGGGGCGTGATTACTTACGGTTTTGGCAATAACGCACTGCATTGCCAAAAATATCTTGGATTCCTATCTCTGGAATATTCTTCATTAATCCAGGGCGATAACGTTCTGGATGGCCCATCTTTCCAAGGATTCGGCCACATGGAGAAATGATTCCTTCAATTGCATAATTTGAGCCGTTCGGATTCTCGGGAGCCTGCAATGTTGGCTCACCCGCATGGTCAACGTATTGGAAAGCTACCTGCCCATTTGCAAAAAGCTGTTGTGCTAGCTCGGCATTAACCGAGAAGCGACCCTCACCGTGGGAGACCGGTACGCGATGCAGTTGCCCAGGAGTGAATTCGCTGAGCCAAGGGGAGTTCACGCTTGCAACTCGTGTGGTTGCAATCCGCGAGACATGGCGTAGTTGCGCATTGTGACGCAGAGTTGGCGAATTTTCTGTGAGCTGGTCTGGGTCACCGTAAGGGAGGAAACCTGACTTCACTAAAGCCTGGAAACCATTACAGATGCCGAGCACGAGGCCATCGCGAGCAATAAATTCTTTTACAGCCGCCGCTACTTCTGGCACGCGCAAGAAGTTCGCAATGAACTTCGCTGATCCATCAGGCTCGTCACCGAGCGAAAAGCCGCCAGATATTGCAAGGATCTCAGCCTTCGCAAGTTTTTCAATAAATGCAGTGGTATCGGCTGCGAGTAGGGCAGAATTTAGATTGCGGATCACGTGGAATTCTGTTGTTGCTCCAGCAGCTTCAAAGGCTTGCGCCGTATCGTATTCTGAGTTTGTGCCGGGGAATACTGGCAGTAGTACGTGTACCGAGAGGGGAGTAGGAGCCGCCGTTGATTCCGTTGAGTCTGCAACGGCTACCAAGCTCTCGCTTTGTGCTTGCGACTCTGATATCTCAGTTTGTGCTTCTGCTAGCTCTACGGCCCATGTTGGAAGTGCGTCAGCTGCGGCTGAGTCTTCCGAGGCTTTGTTTAGCGGGTAAACCTGTGCAAACTTTTCTTCTCGGAGTTGTTCGATTTCATCCCAAGAAAGTTTCCATTGTGTGTTTCCTTGGGTGAAGCTGAATTCTGAGTTTTGACTTGTCGGTGCGGCGCAGCCCAAAAGAATCGGTGCAGCTGCAATTTTTGTGAGTGCTTCAGGAACTGCTGCGCCTTGTGGAATCGCAAAAATAATTCCGCCGATTTCAGTCTGTGCAGCAGAAATATCGTCTGGCAAAGAGAGCTGAATATCGACGCGGTTACCGCTGCCAGCCTTTGCTAATGCCGCAATAATTCCACCTGCGCCAACTGGTATTGCAGCAAGTAGCTCCGGATTAGCGGCATGAATAGCAGCAAAATTTTCGCGAAGTTGAGAGTAGTTTGCCACGCCGTCGGCAAGCGGATTATGTGCCAAAAGATATAGGTC
>JAXFDG010000028.1:0-7399 GCA_034173665.1 Arcanobacterium sp. | reverse complement strand
GTGCATAGGCCAAAGAAGTGGTTGTAGGGAAAACTGAGCGCGGGTCAATCTGTAGATTAGCGTGATTGCAATATTTTTTAATCTGATCTGCAGCAGAGTCGTTTCCAATTGCGGTGATTAGTGTTGTGATGCGTCCAAGACGACTTAGTCCAACTCCAACATTTAGGGGAGACCCTCCTGGATTGCGTGCAAGTTCAACACCATCAGCGTCTTGGATAACGTCGATTAATGACTCACCTAGAACTAACGCGCTCATAATATTTCCTAAACTTTAAAGATATTAACTATTGATGTTTTATCGACTTAAAAGTTATTTGCAAGTTACGAGATTTCGATTTAGCTTGCGGGGGTTTCTCTTTCTGGAGTTTCTTGTTGTGCTGCACGAGCCACATTGAGTCTTTCACGCGCTCCGTCTAGCCAAGTTTCGCAACGTCGTGCGAGAGCTTCCCCGAGTTCCCAGAGTGAAACTGTTTCTGCAAGAGTGAGGTTTCCTTGTTCGAGCTGTGAAACAATCTCGACTAATTTTGATCTGGCATCTTCGTAGCTAAGGGTAGAAACTTTTGCATCAAGTTCCGATGGCGTGAGTGCAACGGCAGAATCTACTTCAGATGACTCTGCGCTGAAGGACTCTAATCGGTTGTTGGTCATGATACTTCGCCTTTCTCGGAGTCAAGAATCTGTAGTTTGAGTCTTCCGTTAGCCAGGATTGCCCCTAGTTTTTCGCCAGGTAGAGCTTCATTTGCTGCAGATAGAATCATTCCATTTTCTTGATACAGAATACTGTAGCCGCGTTTTAAGGTTGATTTTGGGGATAAAGTCCGAAGTCTGGAAACTAGTGCTTGGAGTTGAGTAGTTTTTATTTCAACGCCTTGTACGATATTTATATAGCTACGTTCGCGAAGTGCTTGTAATTCTGTATATTTTGGTTCAAGAAGTGATTCTGGAGTTCGAATAGCTGGATTTAATCGCAGGAGTCGAAGGTCTTCGGAATGTGCGCTTAATAACGAAGTGGTTAAATTTCGCCCACGATTAAGTGCAAATTGTAGTTTTTCGCGCTCTTCAGTTACATCTGGAACTATCTTTCGTGCTGCGTCGGTTGGCGTAGATGCACGGAAATCAGCAACGAAATCAAGGATTGGGTTGTCTGTTTCATGACCAATAGCAGAGACAATCGGAGTTGTTGCTGCGGCAACAGCACGAACTAGAGTTTCTTCAGAAAAGGGAAGTAGATCTTCCACAGATCCACCACCACGTGCAATTACGATTACAGAGACTTCTGGGTTTGTATTAAGATTATGAAGAGCAGCTAAGATTTCTTGGACAGCTGTTTTTCCTTGAACTTGCACCTCTCGAATTTCAAATTGTGCTTCTGGCCAACGAGCCTGAGCATTTACGACGACGTCGTGTTCGGCTTTAGTGTTTCTTCCGCAGATGAGTCCAATTTTTTCTGGAAGAAACGGCAGTGGAAGTTTCCGTTCCGGGGAGAATAAACCTTCATGAGCCAGTTGTTGCTTTAGTCTTTCGAGGCGGGCCAAGATTTCGCCGAGTCCGACTACCCGGATTTCGTCCACATGAAGCGTTAAATTCCCGTTTTGTTCCCAAAAATCTGGCTTAACGCACATAATGATTCTTGAGCCGCTTTCAATTCCGGAAGGAAGATTGTGGGTAAATATCTTGCAATTAATAGAAACTTTTTCAGTTAAATCTTGCACAGTGAAGAATTGAACTCGTGCCCCGCTTCGTCTTACTAGGGTAATCACTTCGGCTTCAACCCAGATACGGGGTAGTCGGGCAATGTATTCGGCAATCTTTTTTGAGAGAACTCTTAAAGGCCAGGGGTTCTCCGCCGTTGTTTGTTCTGCTGTTGGCGCTAGATTCACGGTATTGGGTGAAGTGTTACGCTCTTGGTGATTCATGGTTCTATCTTGGCATGACTGGTTATCAATAAACTAGAATCAAAGAAGAGCGTTATAAAGATTGCATTTTTGACTTTGACCGTGAAAGTCCAGCTGAGGATAAAGGTTTAGTTGAAACTGTAGTTGGAAAATTGTGCATTGTTTCGACTTAAGGGAAATATGACCGAGGCAAATAAAGTAAATATAACTCTTTCAGAGTTACTGAAAACTGATTTGAAGCGAGGAGAGTCTCTTGAAGATTCTCAGGTATCGCTCGCGGGTGCGTCGGCTTTTCCTTCGGAAGTTCCGTCTGAACCTTCTGCAGAAGGGAAAAAGCTCCTATTAGCAACCCCTCGTGGATATTGTGCAGGGGTTGATCGTGCGGTTGACGCGGTTGAGAAAGCTCTTGAGTTATATGGTGCGCCTGTTTATGTGCGAAAAGAAATCGTGCATAACAAATTTGTGGTGGAAACATTAACAAAGCGTGGCGCGATTTTTGTGAATGAAACTGAGGACGTGCCAGAAGGGGCACGAGTAGTTTTTTCTGCGCATGGAGTTTCTCCTGCTGTGCATGAGCAGGCTGCCGTTCGTCAGCTGCAGACTATTGATGCTACTTGTCCACTTGTAACAAAAGTTCATAAGCAAGCAGTTCGTTTTGCGAATGAAGATTACGATATTTTGCTTATTGGGCATGAAGGTCATGAAGAAGTTGAAGGAACGCAGGGTGAAGCCCCAAACCATATTCAGGTGGTAAATGGACCTGAAGATGTGGCTTCGGTAGAAGTGCGCGATCCGAGTAAGGTTATTTGGATTTCGCAAACTACTTTATCTGTTGACGAGACAATGAAAACGGTTGAACTTCTCCGGCAGCGCTTCCCAGAGATGAGCGATCCGCCTTCAGATGATATTTGTTATGCAACACAGAATCGTCAAGGTGCTGTGAAAGCAATGGCCCCGAAAGCTGATGTTGTGATTGTTGTGGGTTCAGCTAATTCTTCAAATTCGGTGCGTCTTGTAGAGGTGGCTTTAGAGGCTGGTGCAGGTGCTGCCTATCGCGTTGATAAAGCTGCTGAGCTTGATTTGACGTGGATTTCCGGCGCAAAAACAGTTGGGTTAACTTCGGGAGCTTCAGTTCCAGAAATTTTAGTTCGTGAAGTAGTGGATTTATTGAAATCTGAAGGCTTTACGGAAGTGGAGAATATTGCAACTGCACAAGAAGATGTGAGATTCTCGTTGCCGAAAAACTTACGGGCAGATTTAAAAGCAACTGGTGCGGATGTGGATCGCCCACATAAGCCCCGGGAAAAAGGGATAAAAGTTTCTAATGCTCGTGGGCAGAATAATGCCGGGCAGAAAACTGCTACGGATTAACGGTTACCCTTCAGATTCGTATCTTGTATCGGCTTGTTCAATAATTTTTGTTAAATCTTGACCGAGTTCTTTGGTGTTGAGGTCTAGTGAATCGAATTGTCTTACCGCTGGAAGTAACCGATTTTCAAGAGAAGTGATGGCGTCATTGTAGCTTCTCGTGGCACTGCGGAGGTTACTGCCCAGCTTTCCAAGATGCTTAATGAAAATATCGAGCCGTTTCACCATAGACTGCCCGAGGGCTACAATTTCTTTTGCTTCGTCACTGGCTGAGGCTCCTTGCCAGACGCTAGCTACTGCGCGTAGTAGGGCAAACAGAGAACTTGGAGAGCATAAAGCAATCTTTCGATCCAGTGCATAGTCAAGGAGTGCTTCATCACTGTTTAAAGCTTGTGAAAGCATCGCTTCTGAAGGCAAAAAGAGAACTGTGAGTTGGGGAGAGTTTGGATGTTCTGCTGGATAGTTTCGTTTTGCCAGACCGGTAATTAAATTTCTTAATGCTGCGGCTTGTTTCGTTTCGTTTTCTAGGTTCAAAGGTGCTTTGGCGTCGATAATTATTTCTCCGCCGCCTGGGAGATGTACGATCATATCTGGACGTTTTGCGGTGTCTTTTATTATTTTTTGCGTTGAAAAATCCACGTGTTCCAGCATTCCGGATAATTCAACGATTCGTTTGAGTTGCAGTTCGCCCCAACTACCGCGACTGCTTGTGGCGGTTAGGGCAGAGTTAAGGGCTGCGGTTGTTTGCCTTAATTCGGCGTGAAGCCGCGATTCTTCTTGCAGTTTGGTAAGAAGCTGAACGCTTTGTTGAGTTTGGTTCCGATCAAGATCTTGAACTTTATGTGAAACCTGAGCGAGTTGTTCTCTGATTGGAATTAAAGAATCTAACACATCCCCATGTGCCTCTTGCTGTTCACGAAGTTGCCGATATTGCTCTAATGCTAGGTCACGTTCACCTTCTGTGCGCGAAACTAAAGCTTGCAAAGATTTTTCTTGAACGCTCGCCGTCTCTGATTCATGAAGTAGGAGACGTTGAAAGCGATTCGTTAGAAATAAACTTGCAAGACCAATCCCGCCCAAGAAGGTGAGCAAGCATAACGGAATAACTAAAGCAAGAGGAAGAGTCATGGAAATAGTTTATAACTGGCAGTTATGAGATTTTGAAAGTCACGTAAGGGTAGTCACTATTGTGGAAAGTAGCTCAAATCTCGCCCGCCTATTAGACTTAATTCGTGGCTTTAACAATTGGAATTGCAGGACTGCCCAACGTAGGCAAGTCGACTCTCTTTAATGCTCTTACTCGTGCAACCGTGCTCGCAGCGAATTACCCATTCGCAACAATCGAGCCGAACGTAGGCGTAGTACCGCTACCAGATGAGCGGTTAAACCAGCTCGCCGAAGTTTTTGGCAGTCAAAAAATTGTGCCAGCAACGGTGAGTTTTGTGGATATCGCAGGAATCGTTCGCGGTGCTTCAGAAGGTGAAGGACTCGGTAACCAGTTCTTGGCGAATATTCGTGAGGCAGACGCAATTTGCCAGGTTACACGAGCTTTCTCAGATCCTGACGTGATTCATGTTGACGGTAAAGTTGATCCGCAGGCTGATATTGAGACTATTACTACGGAACTCGTGCTTGCAGATATCCAAACTCTTGAGAAGCAACTCCCTCGTTTACGCAAAGAATTAACCGGCAAGAAAATCGGGAAAGAAGTAGTTGAAACGGCAGAAGCAGCTTTAGAGATTCTTTCCGAAGGTAAGACGCTATATGCCGCTGGTAAGGATCTTGATCAAGAAACTCTCAAATCTTTCCAGCTAATGACGTCAAAGCCATTCATCTACGTATTTAATACTGACGACGACGGCCTAGCAGATCAGGAAATGCAGGCACAGCTGCGAGCACTCGTAGCTCCAGCAGAAGCGATCTTCCTTGATGCGAAGTTTGAATCTGAGCTTGTTGAGCTCGACGGCGATGAGGCTCGTGAAATGCTGGAAGCTTCCGGGCAGGAAGAATCGGGCCTAGACCAGTTAGCGCGCGTCGGTTTCGACACTCTTGGATTGCAAACTTACTTAACTGCGGGAGAGAAAGAAGCTCGTGCTTGGACGATTCGTAAAGGCTGGACTGCTCCGCAAGCTGCCGGTGTGATTCACACCGATTTCGAGCGTGGCTTTATTAAAGCCGAAGTTGTTTCCTTTGCGGACTTAATGCAACACGGTTCAATCGCTGAATGCCGAGCTCAAGGCAAGATGCGGATGGAAGGCAAAGACTACGTAATGGAAGACGGCGATGTGGTCGAGTTCCGATTCAATGTTTAGTTGAGTTTGTCAGAGTTTGAATTGGGGGTATCGGAAATTTTCGATACCCCCAATTGCTTATGTTCATTAACCAAATATTAGCTACAGAACAAAAACTATCTCGATCACTTCCTGCGATATTCCCTGCGGTAATGTAACCAGTAGATAGCGGAGAGAAAATACTGGGAATAAATCGAGACTAGTAAATGCGAACCTACTTCAAAAAGATCAGCGACTTTTTATCAAGCTTTAGCTCAGTCGGCATTCTGTTTGCGTCAATTACCTTTACCTGGAGTTTAACGCCGTCTTTACTTCCGCGAACTTGGGTGATCCAAGGGGTGGTTTCAGGTTTGGCAACAGGAGCTGGCTATAATATCGGTTGGATTGTGCAGCGCTTATGGCAAATATTCTTCAGGGAAAAGTTTTCTGCGTTACGGAAGAAACTTTTATATAGGGGAACAACGCCAGACTCTGCTTTAGTCTTAGAAAGGAAAACTAAAGCAGAAAGAAATATTCGAATTATCCGCAGAGTGATGTTAACTCTCTTATTATTGTGGATGTTCGCTGGGCAATTCATGTTTTTACGTTGGCAAGCAGAGGTTGCGAAATCAGTGGAGATGCCTTCGCCACAATTACGTGATTTCCTTCCAGCACTACCATTAAGTATTTGTTTCTTTTTCGGGGCAGTATTCTTTGTGCGAGCTCTCGTAAATATTGTGCGGTGGATTGCCTGGCTGTTTCCGACTCACTTTCGCCGAACTACGCGTCTAGTAGCTGCAGTTCTAGTATTTTTATTAAGCCTTGGATACGTTGTAGAAAACATTGTTCCCGGCACGGCAATGAATCTTGCGGAAGCTGTGTTTCGGACGCAAAATCTTTCCCCTGATAAATCTCTCTCGGCTCCTACTATCCCAGAACGTTCGGGTTCTCCCGAGTCGAATATCGATTGGGACGGAGTTGGGTTTGAAGGTTCAAAATTTCTCACCTCTGGTGCCTCTGCTGCTCAGCTAACGAAAATAACTAATAAACCAGCTAGTGAGCCGATACGAATCTATGCTGGATTAGAAAACGCCCCCACCCCAAAAGAACAAGTAGATTTACTTATCGCTGAGTTAGAGCGGACGAAAGCGTCTGACCGTGAAGCTATTTTGCTGATTATGACTACTGGCACTGGATGGGTTCCGTCCTATTCAGCTCAAGCTTTTGAATTGCTTTACCAAGGGAACACAGCCGTAGTAGCAATGCAATATTCAGTCGTTCCGTCTGCAGTGCACTTTGTGCAAGGCGGAACTGAGGTTGCTCAAGCTGGAAAAGATTTCATTGAGCCGATTGTTGCTTGGCTGTCGCAATATCCACAGGCGGAGCGTCCGAAAGTATTTCTTTATGGTGAATCTTTAGGCACAACCGGAATTGAAGGGGCATTTGAAGCCGCAGACTTTACGGAAAATAAGAAGCTTGGAGTTGACGGAATTCTCCTTACTGGAGCCCCGTATTTCAATCAGCTACGACAGTACTTTACCTTAAACAGAGATGCTGGAAGTACTGAGCTTCACCCAGATTTTGCTAGGGGTAAAGTTGTCCGTTTCGCTAATTCGCTATCGGAGGTGCATGGTTTAGTTCATCTCTCACGTCAAGACTGGGGAAGTGAGCGGGTGCTTTATCTGCAAAATCCTTCTGATCCGGTTGCGTGGTGGTCGCCAACTATGGCCTGGGTTCGTCCGCAATGGATTATTGACGCTGCCCCTTATCATGCGATGACTTGGTTCCCGGTTGTGAGTAATCTGCAAATGTTGGCTGATATGCCTGGTTCAAAGAATGTGCCGCGAGGATACGGACATAATTACG
>JAXFDG010000027.1:0-6498 GCA_034173665.1 Arcanobacterium sp. | reverse complement strand
TAGGCGCGATAAATAGACTCCATAAATGGAGGGGGCTCAGCCGAACACCAGCTGAGCCTCCTCCATTTATTTACGCCTGCACATCCCTCGATGTTTCTGCCTAGTCCCAATAAACAGTCCGCACTACCGGGGTAGTTTCAGCGATAACTCGCCCATCACGCACTGAGCGCAGCACCGGCACATTCCAATTAAGCGCCTCTACCCAATCGGTTGCGTCAAGCACAATAAACCTCGCCGGATTCCCCACCTCAATTCCGTAATCTTGCAAGTGTAAAGTACGAGCAGCATTAGTCGTCACAAACTTCCAAGAATCTTGAATTTGTCCGTAACCCATCATTTGAGTTACGTACAATCCGTTGAAAACCACATCCCGCAGATTCCCGGTACCGAGCGGATTCCACGGATCACGAATATCGTCGGTACCAAAACTTACATTAATCCCGGCTTCGGTCAGTTCTTTTACGCGAGTCACGCCACGACGTTTTGGATAAGTATCCATTCGTCCCTGAAGATGCGTATTCACTAATGGATTCGCCACGAAATTAATCCCGCTCAGCTGCAGCAACCGCAGCAATCGCACAAAGTAGGCATTGTTGTAAGAATGCATTGCGGTGGTGTGCGATGCAGTTACCCGCTCACCGATACCATATTCATAGGCGCGAGTCGCGAGAGTTTCCAGGCCACGGGAGGCCTCGTCGTCGATTTCATCGCAATGAACATCCATCAACAATCCGCGATCTTTTGCTAATTCGCAAGCAAAGTTCAGGGACGAAACCGAATATTCTCGGGTGAACTCAAAGTGCGGAATTGCCCCGATCGCGTCCACACCCAAGTCTGCTGCTTTCACCATCAATTCCCGCCCGTTCGGGAACGAATCTATCCCTTCCTGCGGGAATGCGACGATTTGAATCGTCACTAATCCGGCTAATTCTTCACGCAACTCCAAGAGTGCCCGCAGCGCTGTGAGCTCCGGATCAGTTACATCTATATGGGTGCGAATATATTGCACACCGAAAGACGCCTGATCTTTTACGACTTTCCGGACTCGTTGTTTTACATCTTTAATGGTCAGCATCGGTTTACGTTCAGCCCAACGCTGGATTCCTTCGAATAGTGTTCCACTCATATTCCAAGCTGGTTCACCGGCGGTAAGCACGGAGTCAAGATGAATATGGCTTTCCACAAATGGCGGGAGCACAACTCGGCCCGCAACGTCCCAAACTTCATCATCTGAAAGAACCGACGACGTGGAGATAGTCGACGTCGCGGATAAAGTTGCGAAGATATTTTCGGTCGACGTCGTGGAACTGCCCGCAGCCACAGGCTCGATAGCAGAGAACTTACCGTCTGCAATTGCAATATTCCACAAACCTGGGCGGCCCGGTAATGCGGCATTCAAAATTTTCATAATTTCACCCTGAACTTTTTCGCTCTAAGTTCTTTTACTGAGCTCTTTCAACTCAGCTTTCACGAGACTTATTAGTTACTTACTAGTCACTTATTTTGGTATTTGCGCGTGATTAATACGCCACCTACATGGATTAATCCAGCTACCACAATCGCATTAACTGCTGAAATTCCAAACCCTGAGCTGTACCAACCCACTAAACCGCCAACTAGCACTGCCACAACCGCATACCAATGTACTTTGGCATCGTCTTCTAAGGTGTTGTACAAGTTTCGACGAAGAAGATAATCAACGATTAACACCGCACCGATTGGCGGCAAGGCGGCACTGAGGAAGCTTAACCAGCTCACAAAGTTGTTGTAGAGCCAGATAGAGGTAAGCGTGCCAAATACACCAGCAACTAGGGTCATATATTTAGTTGGGGCTTTCGTGATATTGGAAAAACCGAGACCGGTTGTGTATAGCGCATTGTTATTAGTAGTCCAAATATTTGCTCCTAGGACCACAATTGCTGGAACAGCTAGTCCTTGCGCAATCATCACATAGAAAATGTCATCTTTACCGGTAAAAGCTCCGCCCACAGCACCGAATGAAAACATCAGCGTGTTTCCAAGGAAGAAGGCGATTACCGTAGTAATCACAGCACTTCTGGTGGTGCGAGAGAATCGGGTGAAATTTGGAGTTGCAGTGCCACCGGAGATAAAGGAACCAATCACCATTCCTACTCCAGCTAACAATGGCAATGATCCATCGCCGAATATTTGCGATAAGCCGCCAGCTTCATTGGTAGCACTAATCATGGAATAAGTACCAAGAAGCGCAATGAGTGGCACGGAAATGAAGCTAACAATTTCAATTGCTTTAATTCCGAAGTAGGCGGATAGTGTCATCGCCGCACCGGCAGTAGCGATAATCCACCAGGGACTAATATTGAGAATTTCCGCTACCGGAATCCCAAACATAGCCACGCCCACACCAAACCAACCCATTTGGGTGAATGCAACGAGAAATGATGGCACTAGCGATCCGAAACTACCAAAAGCTTTATGCGCAAGAAGATCAAGTCCGAAACCGGTACGTGCCCCAATATAGGCTAAACCACCGGTATAGCAGGCAAGAATAAGGCCACCAATAATGGTGGCCAAAATAAATCCGTTGAGGTCTAAACCATTTCCTAGTTTCGCCCCCACGCTCATCGACGCGGAGAAGAAGGTGAAACCCAACATAATGAAACCGACAGACCAAAATCCGCGACGAGCTTTCAGCGGAACAGCTTCAAATCCATAGTCATCATCATGAACAATATCGGACTGAGAATTAACCGGGCTAATATTTTGCTTACTTGTCATGCGTTCCCTCAATGAAAAGTGATTACCACGGCTGAACAAGTTCGCGTAAAAAGTGCCTGCAAGGCTCTTCTTAATCATGTCCTTGCCAACCTTGGATAGAGTATCAGGAATTCTTGCTCTGCAAAATATATGTTTCACCTTTTAAAGAAGAACACCCAAGGGAATACTTGCAATACAAGCACACAAATCACCTCTCATTTCCTTAGTGCAACCCTTGGATTATCAAGTAAAAATAAGCATTTTGGAAAATCAAAAAATTTCCCAAGATAACTAAATTTCTCACAATAAATATAATTTTTTCTCAAACAATGAGATAAAATTAGTGAGATGATCCGCCACTATCTGAAACAATCTTAAAATTCTGAAGGGTCAAGTGCGGCACCCCCGTCATTACAAATTTCAGATACACTCCGCCTAACGTCCTTTAAATTTCAACAATGTGTATTGCCGCAATAATCCATCTGGGAATACCGCACGAATAATTCGGGCATTCTTTGTGCGTGGAAGGAAATACTTCACATCTTTCCAGCCACTACCGAGCACATAAGAAGTGAACGCCGTTCCACTTGCATTCCGGCTAACATAAAGTCTTAACTCTCCCGACTTCATCACAACCCACATATCTGGCAATCCATCACCTGAAACATCTCCAGAAATTGCCGTTAGCTTCGCTGCGTTCCATCCACCACCGTAAGTGATTGTGCGCAAAAAACGCCCCTTACCATCTGTCTGCCAAGCGTTTAGAACTCCAGACTTCGAACCCATAATAAGCGGATTTCCATTGAACCCTTGCTGTGCTACAGAAATATTTTGCACAGCTCCCCAACCGGTACCAACTCTTATCTTTTTCGCGAAATAACCATTACCTATACCAACGTAGAGATAGAGGTTGCCAAGTTTATCGATGCCTAAAATATCAATCTTCGCATCCCCGTTAAAATCAATACCGCCAAAAATCTGACGCATATTATTCCAACCAGAACCAACCTGCACCCTCTTTCGGAATGCAGTTTCTGAAACTGCAGGATAGAACCACAGCTTGCCGTCGACGTCTGTCAGCATCATATCTTCATATCCGTTACGATCAAGATCTCCGGCATTAAAAATATGAGTAAATTTTGCCGATGCCCAACCACTGCCAATGTCTGTGCGCGACCATAAATAATCAACGCTCGAGTTATTCGGCTTTGGAGCACAGGCAGCAACTTCCACATCATTCATGGCCCGCGTTTGTTTTTCTACAACCTGCGAACTCTGTTCATCCCATTTTTTCTGCTGCTCATTCCAAACATATGTATAAGTAGTCTTAACTCGAGTTTGTGTAACTGTGCGAGCTTGGCAATCTGCAGAATTTTGAAGATCAGTCCACTGGGTAAAACTTGGCTTCTTAGTTGGTGCAGGAGTAGGCGGAGTAGGCACTTCTGGAACATCTGGCTCGTCCGGAAGATTCGGCAATTCAGGCTCATCTCGCCGCAAAGTCCAAAGTCTTCCAGAATCAGTCCCTACTTTAAAACCTGCAGCTACTGGCTCTAAAGATACGCGCAGAGCGCCCGTCTGATTCGTTGTAGCGATATACTCTCGCCCCAGCAGAGGTTCCCAATTTGCATCATTGCGATACACAATAAATTGCGCGGTAGCACTTATCTCATTCGCAACTTCAACTTTTCCAGCAGCACCAATCCGTACAGTTCCGACACCAGCAAGCTGGCCGAAGCGCACTTGATTATCTTGCAAATCAATAGTGTTTCCCGCAGAAACAGTAACCGTTCCTGGAATCTCGACTTCTTGCGCAGATGCGAGCGCCAACCGGGAATTATTTTTTAGGCTAACGTTATGCACCCCAGAGAGAGAAACCTGCGCAAGATTCACGCCGTCGAAAATAATCTCTCGAAGTGCCGCCTCATTACTAGCTGGGACTGCACTAACCTTATTTAAGAAATCCGATTTACTGTGAATCTTCACTGACGCTAATTGAGCCGTATCATTTTCTGAACCCAAAACAATGCCGTTATCAATCTTTATATTCTTCGCAAGAAGATTAATCTCAGCCGGAATATTTGAATCTTGGAAAAGGTCTCCCACGTAAATCTGCGCTAACCGCGTTTCATTATTCGGATTAACTACGTTGAGCACAGCTTTTTTCCCAATCACACCGGTTTCATCAGAAACACCAGTGTAAATAATCGGGCGCTGATTTGGCTGTAATCGCCCGACTAAAGTGTTCACATTATCCAAAGTAAGTTCATGCCCAGCCTGATAAATCACTCCAGATTCGCGGTTATCTTTCAGGAACACAAGATTCATGTTTTTTAAGGCAACATTAGCGCCAAGTTGTAAATCGCGCCCCCGAAAACGAAGCGTGAACATCTCGCCATTAGCCGCATTAGGCACGCTCGCATCAATAGTCACGGACTTATTAACAAACACTAAACCTGTGCCCGCAACCGTTACGTTTTCTTTTAACCGAATTGTGTCTCCGGCTTGCGCACGAGCTAGCGCAGTTTCAAGATTCTGATACGGACGGTCATAGGTTCCAGCGCCTGAACCATCACCCTCACTGCCGTTAGCTACCCACAATTCGCGAGCTCCGGAAGTAGCTGCGTCACGATAAATTGAAGTCTTAAAATCATTAGTAGAGGTAAGATACGAACGGAAGATCCGATCTTTCAAAGTATCAATTGCCGTTACTCCCGCAGTTGGAAAAGACGCTCCAGAAGTCTGATTAGACTTTAAACGGGCAATATCTGAACGTACCGCAATATCCATTGCCGCCTGCATTGCTGCACCATCTGCAAACTCTGCTGCCGGTTTAAGCTGGTCAATCTTTTCTGCTCGCTGGGCATACATGGCTTTCTTAAAAGATTTCATATCCCCATTGTGGGCGGGCATAATCGCTTGTAAAGCAGCTTCATCATGAGGATACTTCCCAGAAGCATAGGCGACGAGTCCATTTTCCCATCCGTACTCAGCTAGAAGTTCATAGGAGTGACGGCGGAACGAATAATCCCCCGTTGCCTGAAGATTATTTTGCAATCCAGCATAGAAAGGTTGATAAAGCGGAATCACATAATACCCATTTGGTTCTAAGGTTTTTGCTGAAGAATCTAAACCTTGGGGCATAATCCGTGAACTGGTAATCGCATTATCAACCAAATGATTAATAGTGGTTAAAGCACCCGCTTCAACCGCAGTAAGGTGCCGGAAAGCTTCCTTTTTCCCGTTCTGCTCTTTCGCATCTGAAATAAGCGAAACCGTATTGAAAGCTAAAGCTTTGTCCGCTGCAGAAAGTTTTAAGGTCGAGTTCGCCTCCATCACCTCAAGCGTATAAATGACGTCGAAGACCCCGCGCATATATTGCTGCAGATCATTCGGAGTTTGGAAGCGTTGTGGTGAAGCATTCTGCACTCGCCCAGCGCCTAATTGATAAGCCGTATTTAAATTAAAAATTGGTGCATAGGAAGAATTTCCACCCTGAGCTTTTTGCGTGTTATTAATAGATTCAAAAAATCCTCGAGCATACGCTTCTCCACCAATACCAGAACGGATTGGATGCCCTTTAAACCACACGACGTCGTCAAAAATATGCGTCATTTCATGGGTGAAAGTATTAATCCCATCATCGGAAAGAGCTTCGGAAATAATCAGGGAAACACGTTTACTTGCGGTACTGGCCTCACCTGCAAAACGTTGATAGTCCCGGTACAGTCCAAGCGGAAGCATAAATTCACGCACTCCCGAATC
>JAXFDG010000026.1:0-3679 GCA_034173665.1 Arcanobacterium sp. | reverse complement strand
TTTTTTCTATTATATACTTTGTTTGTTTTTTTTTTTGGGGGGGCCCGCTTTTCTGCCCCCCCACCACTTTTTATAAAAATATCTTGGTTAGTATTCCATACCCGTGGTAGTACGCTATGCCTCGTCAATAATTTTTTTTGTTATTAAATAACTATGTTTCATAGTATGAAACGCTTATAATTGAATCTGGAAATTACCGACCCAAAGGAGAGTAGGGAACTTATGGCATGGTTAGTAACTGGTGGAGCGGGATATATTGGCTCCCATGTTGTGCGCGCATTTCTTGAAGCAGGGATTACCCCAGTAGTATTTGATGATTTTTCAACTGGAAAAGAAGAATTTGTGCCAGAAGGTGTCGCAATTGTTCGGGGCACCATTTTGGATACTGAACTATTGATTAAAACCATGCGCGAGCATGACATCACTGGTGTTATGTCTATTGCCGGTTATAAGTTTGCTGGGGAATCTGTAAAGTTCCCAATCCACACTTACGAACAAAATGTGGTTGGAATTTTGTCGCTCCTAAAGGCGATGCAAGAAGTTGGAGTGCATAAGTACGTATTCTCTTCTTCGGCTGCAGTTTACGGTACTCCAGATGTTGACCTAGTGACTGAAGATCAGCGTCTCGCCCCTGAATCTCCTTATGGTGAAACAAAGCTAATTGGAGAATGGCTTGCACGTGCGATTGCTAATGTGGATCCAGAATGGCAGTACACTTGCTTGCGTTACTTCAATGTTGTTGGTTCTGGCACCGATGAAGTGTATGATGCCAGCCCATATTCACTTTTTGGAATCACCTTCAACCGTCTACTTGAGGGTAAGACGCCGATGATTTTTGGTGACGATTACCCAACTCCAGATGGTACCTGCGTGCGTGATTACGTACACGTGGCTGATCTTGCACTATCGCACGTTGCTGCGGCTTTGGCAATGGAAACCGGAAAAGAATTAAAGACCGAATACAATCTGGGTTCGGGTGATGGTTCTTCAGTTGCGGCAATTTTACGAACCGTGGCTGATGTTACTGGTATCGCTTTCACTCCAGAAATTGTAGAACGTCGTGCTGGTGATCCGGCCCGAGTTGTAGCTAATGGAGATGCTGCAGCGAAAGATCTTGACTGGCGGATGCGTAATACCTTGAATGAGATGGTGGCGTCTGCTTGGAAGGCACGTCAAGCACATCAGAAGTAAGGACTCACTTCTTTTGAAGTTCTTAATACTCTTGTGAGACTCATTTTTACACTCTTGTAGAGCTCCATGTAGAGCGG
The DNA here is from genome assembly GCA_034173665.1 of Arcanobacterium sp. Taxonomy (GTDB): domain Bacteria; phylum Actinomycetota; class Actinomycetes; order Actinomycetales; family Actinomycetaceae; genus Arcanobacterium_A. Next base: position 2,411 of record JAXFDG010000026.1, on the reverse strand, counting down.
GAAACCGCTGATTGTTCAGCAAAAATCAGCATTTTCCCGCTCTACATCTTTATTGGTGGCAGCTCTGGAATTTGATAATGAAGGAGCTCTGAATTTTATTAGTGGGCAGTTCGGGGTTTTATAAGAAAATGGTGGCTCGGAAATATTTCCGAGCCACCATTAAGTAAGTTTTGGCTTGGCTATGCCTTAGGCATCCTTACCAAGAGCTGCAACCTGCTTTGCCAACTTTGACTTGCGGTTAGCGGCCTGGTTCTTGTGGATTACACCCTTTGAAACAGCCTTGTCCAGCTTGCGGCTAGCGTCGCGGAGAGCTGCATTAGCAGTTTCTGCATCGCCTGCAACAATTGCTTCACGAACCTTACGAACGAAGGTCTTTAGCTCAGACTTGTAAGCCTTATTGCGGATACGACGCTTCTCGTTGGTCTTGATGCGCTTCTTCTGGGACTTAATGTTTGCCACTATTTACTCTTTCTTTTATTCACGAAAGCACTACTGACTTTCGCAAACGGATACGGTCGGTGAGGGGTTGCTTGCTCCGGACTGCCAGGCGTGGGGACACCCGTGGTTATAGAGACAAGCCGGACCTTCACCCGACCAGGTGAAAAGTCCAAAGCCAAGCTTACCAAGGTATTCTTGAATTTCAAAGAGATATCAAGGTTTTCCCGGTGTGGCGGCTCACGTTCTGAATTAATCAGGTTTGGTCTAGCGGTTGATTTCCCGAATCTGTTGCACGACTTGATCAAAGATAGCTGAATTAAGCACGCCACCAGTACGGCGAATCTGTGCCTCATCAACTTTCCAGAGTAAGTCAAGGCGAATTTCTGAAGGACGACCTTGTTCGTCCCAATCTCCGGTTCCAATATCGAACCACCAGCGCCCGTATTGGTCTTCGTATAAACCTTCATTTGCATGGTCTTTGGAAGTTAGCGGTGCAAATACGGCGTTATTCCCATCCAATGCCACTACGAGAACTGGACGGTCCTTACCCTGTGTAGGGTCTTCCTCAAATGGCACCCAAGTCCAAACGACTTCGCCCGGATCAGGTGCATTATCGAAATCTGGCTTGTAGGCAAAGTTTGGCATACCCTCTGCTGCGAAATCCCAGTTTACTGGGACAGAGAGGCGCAAGCCTGGAATGTTATTTACGGTTTCACTGTAATTTGGTGCCGACGTTGAGCTTCGCGTTTCTGATCCGGAGTTACCATTTGCAGTGCTTGAGTCGTAATTAGTTGAACCAGATCTACGTTTCGTCCCTGAACTAGAAGTTTTCTTCGTGCGGGAACGCTTCGATTCTCCGTAACCAGTGTCATTTAAATCATATGGCTGATTTAAATCATCGTTGCGGTACTGAGTATCTTCACGATAATCTTCGTGACGGTAATCTGAGCTGCGAGAACTGCGGGAGCTAGAACTTGTGCGGGAACGAGAACTTGAACTACGGCGTCGATATGAAGAATTGCTACGTGTGCTGCGTCCACGCTTCGGAGCGTTCTCACCAAACTGCTCATATATTTTTTCTTCTACAGAGCGCGTTGCATTACGGAGAATGCGGCGCTTGTAGTTACGAGCAATTCGTCCTAGTTCTTTTTTGAAAAAATCGAGCATTTATTTTCCGAGCATCGAAAGTTTTTGATTTAGCCTAGCTCAACGTCGCCGCTGAGTTTTTCAGTCCCAGTGAAAGTGTAGTCGCTGTTTACCTTTAGGCTAGTCACCTGTGCAAGGCTTGGGACGGCTGGGACGCGTTGCGCAAAATCAGAAATGAGCCCAAAGTACTTTGGATCTAAATCAATTAGCGGAGCTTCGTCGCGATTCAATTCAATGCGGGAATCAGCTGTTAAATCATAAGCATCGGAGCGAAGTAAGAATAGGTCGTTTGTTGTTTTCACTGGTAGGAAGCGAGAACGCGGAACTGCAATCGGTGTGGAATCGCTGAATCGCTCTACGATCGCTCCCGAGGCACTCTCAATTTGGTAAACCTCTGGAGTGGACTTATCGGCTGGGTCAACATTCTTCTTATTTCGAATCAGCGGTAAACCTACGCGGCCTTCGGTTGCGCGCAACAAATCACGCAAAGCCTCGATATTAAACCAGAGATTATTCGTATGGAAGAAGCGATGCCGGAACTCGTCGGTAAAGTAGTGCATATCTGCTTCTGGGGTTTGCGCAGTATCTCGCAAAATTACCTGTCCGTCTGACTTTCGTTTCGCTAAATGTCCACCCTTGCGGTCGGCAGCGGTACGCACACAAACTTCAGGGGCATAAGAAACTCCCGATTGAGCAAACCAGCCAGCAAGCTCTGCAGAAGGAGCACCACCAAGATTGTCAGAATTGGAGTTTGCAAGATAGCGATAGCCCGCATCAAGTAACTGATCAAGCAGTTGTAGGTCATAAAGCGAGGTGAAAATATCTCC
>JAXFDG010000025.1:0-3526 GCA_034173665.1 Arcanobacterium sp. | reverse complement strand
AGTAAGTCCACAGTGAATACACGAACCATCGCAAAACTCGGTTTCTTACCGTTAATACGGTAAATCCGAGCATGATGAATTGTTGCGCCAATCTCAGCGTATCCACCACGAACAGCAATCGCTGCAGAACCAGTATCAAACAGACCGAGGGTATCGTCAGCTTCAAAGAACTCACCACGAACACGAATCTTCCGCTCGCTATTTTCTGGCAGCCCAACACCGTCTTCAAAATCTTCACAACGAGTAAGTGCCGTCCATAATTGCGGGGTTGATGCCCGATCTATCTCTGTCATGCTCCACGCATCACCGAGACGCTTACGAACTAGCTTCCGAATCTTGTCGTCATGCGCTTTTCCACTACCGAGTCGCAAACGCACGTTCTGCATTACCGGAATTTCATCGTTTTCAAGCGCAGAATTTAAAAGTTCTGTTAAACGATTCATTGCGTTTAACCAAGCACCATAGGTATTTTTCGCACCATTCGTTGCGCCACGATACTCTTGCCAAGTCTCCACATCTTTTCGTGCTCTTTGCGCTTCACGCATCGAAATTCTCTCAGCAAGAGTCTTTGCCACGCCGTCATTCATCAACGCAATCACAAGCGCGTCCACAGCATGATGGCGACGATCTAAACGAGTCTTTCCCTTGCCACCAATTAAGGCAACCTTACCTTCAAGCCCAGAAGCAAAACGAGCATTCGCCGTCGTCCGACCTTGATAAACACCAACACGCACATTCACGTCTTGCTGCTTATAGTGCCACTCAATTCGCGCCCGAAGTTCGCGTCCCATCCAAGCCACAGATTCAATTGAACGATTGTCAATTTCGTCGTCGTGCTTCTTGCGCTTTAAACGCATCACTACGTCTTGCTGGAACTTACGCCATTCTTTCGGATTCGCTCCATCTGCATTATTCCAGCTATAGACACGGCTAATTGCAGCCTCAAGCGTGACCTCACTACGTGAAGTTTTCTCAACCCATAGAGCGAACGGTAAATTACTCTTTTGGTGGTTACACTCACGGCAGGCTGCCAAAAGATTATTTCGCGTATTCGTTGAACCCGCTCCCTTACGTGGAACAATATGATCCAGCTCTGCAGTTAGCATTGTAATTTCAGTGCCACAATAAGCACACTGACAATTTTGCCGTTTCACAGCGAGATAGCGGGTAATATCGGAACGACGGACTCGCCCAGAGTAATTTTCAGCCTGCGCAATTTCCGTAACAAGTTTCTGATTACGCTCAGCTCTCCTACCATTTTCACGGTCAATTTCACGAACTTTACTTTCAGACATGAAAGCATCACGCACGTGTTCGATATTAATTACCGACGCCGTGCCATACTTTCGTTCAATCGCCATCATCCAGCGATTCACGATTTTCAAAACGCGGTCCACTGCTGGATTGCCTACTGGCGCACCAATCGGGTCAGCAGAAGGCTTCCAGTCGTTCTCTACGCCAAATTCAATCTTTCGTGCAGTGAAAAGATCAACGCCGTCAGCGAGCATTCGGTTTGTTAAACGCTCGAGAGAATCCTTCGAGTATGCTGCACGACCAGAAGGTAAGTTAAGTGAATCCAGCTTTTCAAGCTGCGAATCTTCTAAAGACTCTAAGAAGGCTAACGCTTCTTCATGGCCAGGGGCTGAAGCATCTGGGATCTCAGAATTAGACAACAGAGTCACTAATGCTTCACGCTCTTCATCATTCGCCGCCTTCCACCAATCTTTTAATGGCTTAAGAGTAGTCGCCATAATTCTTAGATGCGTGGTATTTAACGGAGGGGTCATATATGGACGTTCGCCATCCGGGCCTTCTGCAGCAGTTCCTGTTAACTCATCCCGCTCAATCTTAAGTTCAGTAGCGATATCATCCCAAGTTACGCTATCTCCAACAGCTGGATTCATTAAAAATTCTGTAAGCTGCTCAATCTCTTCACGAAGTAGCGGTCTGAATTCTCCTGTTTCGTGATCCGCACAGCGAACATTACTCAGTACTGAAACAATGCGATATTTCTGGAATGCCAAACTTGCTTTTTCAGCACGATATTTTCCATGTTGCCCAGGCAACTCATCTTTGCCGGTAAGTTTTGCCGAAGCTCCTTGCGGCGAATCAGCATCAAACACTTTATCAATTACACGATTAATAAAATCAGTTTCCAGACCTTGCACGTCTGCAATTCGACGAAGTTCATTTGCATTATCGCTTTGCCGAAGCTTTCCCCCAAGAATCCCTTCTGGGCCACGAATCTTCATCCCTGCAGTAACTGCAGCATAAACTGTTTCTGCAGGTGTGGCATCAGCAGAAAAATCTGCTTCCGGAACTTGATCACGCACACGTTCTTTAAGCTTGGTAAGCTCTTCAGAATCAGGAGCTGGCACATGCAGCGTCCGCACTTTTTGATAAGGGCTTCGCCACCCACGGTGACGAATCATATGCCGCACTGCAACTGCAAAATATTCTTTAAATTCTTCTTCATCAAGAACTTCACTAGTAAGCGCTGCGCGAGCCTCCCATGGAAAATATGGATCTGCGTAATCTTCAAGATTCGGTAGCGGGAAACCTTCCTCTGCTAAGAATCGATCCAGCTGCGCGTTACGCTTCTTCCGCTTCGCAATCAAACGCCGTGTCCGACGTGCAACACCCGCGGAAGCTAAGCGAGTAATTGCTTCTTTTTGTTTTTCTGGATCAACACCAGAATCATGAATGTAGACCACCGCATTAAGAATTTCGAGTGGCATTCCCAAATCGTCAACTCTGACTGCCGCCATTCCAACGGAATTAGTACCTACATCAATACCTAAACGAATATCCCCATTGTTATTCTTCATGAAATCAATCTTAAAATATCTTCCAATGAAAATATAGTAATTTTTACCTATATTTTCAGGGAAAATGCAATTAAGGCCCGAATAAATCGGACCTTAATGAAACATTCGGAGCCACAAACATGGTGACTCTTACTGAGAATCTGTTCGCATTAATTCTAGCAAGGTCACTTAACCTTGTAAATAGATTTTGCGAAATATTTTCCGCTCTAAACACAGTTCCTGTAAGACCATAGTTCCTTAAAGAAACTAAAACAGTTTTATAAGAAAACAGTTTCTCTAAGAAATTAGAGGCCCTCGAGAGGGCCTCTAAAGTTTTCTTCGGTTTTCCGCAGTTAAGCATTCGCTTTTCCGCTGCAAGATTTAATCAAGATTTGATTTAATCCCGCACCAACTTAACGCTAGCGCTAGCGCTCAACTTTTAGCGTTCAACCTTCGCCAAGATATCGCGTGCGGAGAGGATGATGTACTCGTCTGCACCGTACTTTACTTCGGTGCCGCCGTAGCGAGAGTAAATTACTACGTCGCCTACTGCAACATCGAGTGGTACGCGGTTGCCATTGTCGTCAACACGACCTGGACCAACTGCGAGCACCTTACCCTCTTGTGGCTTTTCTTGTGCGCTACCTGGAAGTACAAGACCAGAAGCAGTTGTTTCTTCTGCCTCTACCTGCTGGATTACGATACGATCCTCAAGTGGC
>JAXFDG010000024.1:0-2037 GCA_034173665.1 Arcanobacterium sp. | reverse complement strand
CTAAGTCTGGGTGTCGACGTAAGTGGAAAGAAAGCGGGTCAATATCGGCAATTAAATGACCACGCGAGCGGTAAGCATGGATGAGTTCGGCGATACGAGCTGGCTTTCCAAGTTCACGCTCGGCGTCATACTCGACGTCCTTTTCCCAAATAAAAGGCTGGTATGGAATCCGGAGCGACATATAAACACGGTCATAGAAGCCGTCGAGACCAAGGAGCTTCTGTTCAAGGAGTCGCAAGAACCGTCCAGAAGTTGCGCCTTGAATAACACGGTGGTCGTAAGTCGAAGTGATATGAACAACCTTGGAAATCCCGAGCCGTGCAAGGGCCTGTTCTGAGGTTCCTTGGAATTCTGGCGGATAAGTCATTGACCCAACGCCAACAATTAATCCCTGCCCTTGCATCAACCGTGGGATTGAATGGGCGGTTCCTAGGCCACCAGGGTTGGTCAGCGAGGCGGTTGTGCCTTGATAGTCTTCGAGGGTGAGCTTGTTCTTCCGCCCGCGTAAAACTAAATCTTCATATGCGGCTAAGAATTGGGCGAAGGTTAGTGTTTCAGCCTTTTTTACATTTGGCACAACGAGTGTGCGTGAACCATCTGGTTTTTCAACGTCAATTGCCAGGCCGAAGTTTACATGTGCCGGTTTTACGAGAGTTGGCTTTCCAGACTCGTCTACTTTGTAGGAGTAGTTCATCTCCGGCATTTCTGCGAGCGCTTCAACCATTGCGTAGGCGATGAGATGCGTGAAAGAAACTTTCCCGCCACGAGTAGTAGCAAGATATTTATTGATAACCGAACGATTATCGAACATAATGCGAGCCGGGAGTGCCCGTACTGACGTCGCAGTTGGGATTTGGAGTGAAGCGTCCATGTTTTTCGCCAGACCCCGATCGGCACCTTTGAGTTGGAGATATTCGTCTTCTTCTACCGGATCGACGGCGAGGTTCGGGAATACGTCAAAGTTTTGGGTATATGGAGTGCGTGCGGGGCGAGCAGCTGAACGTGGCTGAGGTGGGAGGTCGGAACGAGTGACAAAAGTTGGGGGAGTTGCTACGCGATCGCTTTTGGCGCGGACTTCCTTCACCACTTCTGCAGTTTCTGCAGAAAGCTCTTCAGCCGTATTCTGTTTTAGAGCTGCGTTGGTGTTTAAGGGGTTTCCTGCTGATGGCTGGGTGGCTTTTCGTCCATCAGCTTCCCATCTGCGGAAGAGGTCAAGCCATTGGGGCCCAACGCTTCCGTGGTCTTGCAGATATTGTGCATATAAATCGTTTACGAAACCTTCGTTTGCTCCGAAGTCGTCGTTGAAATGTGAGCTCACGTTCTTTGACCCCCGTAATTTTGTTACTCGCTAATTATAGTTTAGAGACTTAAGTCCTTAATCGGGTATCCGGCGCTCGATATTTTCTGGAAAAAGTTGAAATATTTGCCCAAGAGGCACTGTTATTAAAGCGCAATTATTCCGTTATTAAAGTTTGAGTTAAGAACCACTAAATAAATAGTGTGAATTTTGGAGAAATCTCCAGCAAAGTGATGTTTAATGGCGTGAGCAGGCACAACGCCCTGAGTCTTTAGTTTTTTGCATTGTTCCAGAGTGAGTATTTTCCACTTTCGGCAAAGTGGGGGAAATCTTGGTTTACATTTTGTTATCAAACCGTTATCATTTTTCTTGGCGTCGATATAAACGCCTCGAAAAGAACTTTTTAATTAAGCTCTTTTTGCTGCAAGTTAAGGGAAAGAGGCCGATTTGGCAGAGAATCTTGGAAAAGAGGAAGCGTTACCTACGCGGTTGCCTTCGCGCCGTGAGTTACGTTTAGCTCGCCAACAGGCTGAAGAATCCCGGAAACAGTGTGCAGAAAATATTTCCGTGCAAACAACAAATGTAGCTTCTGTGCAAGATGCAGTTCTGGAAAAGCCAGCTGCAGTAGTGGTTGAAAATCCACTTTCAAAGTTTGAAGCGCAAACCGAAGTTCTTAATTCTATTCAGTCAGTTAATCTTTCTGGTCGGAAAAATATTCAAGCTTTTAATTCAAAGTTTGA
>JAXFDG010000023.1:0-27573 GCA_034173665.1 Arcanobacterium sp. | reverse complement strand
TAACACCTTGTGGCGTAATTGCAACACGGTATTCGTTGTTTTTAATTTCTTTTGGAACGCCAATAATCACGTCTTACTCCTTTGTTATAACCTGTGGCGATACAACAAATATAGAACGAAATAAGGCGCGATGGGAGCATTTTTAGAAAACTGCTACTAGGAGTTTTATAAAACTTAAAGTTTTTAATAAAAATTTGTTTAAAATCAGTAAAATTCGACTTGCAAACTAGTAAATTTTAAAGTTGAGAATCGATAAAAATCTCAAGTTGGAAAATAAAGGTGCTGTGCTTCGAAACTTAATTCAAAGCACAGCACGGAACTTAAGAAAATAAATTTTCTACAGAGACTAGTAACAAGTTTCCTAAGAGTCGCTAGTGTTCAGTTTTGTTGGTGCTTTTAGGCTTATTGTTAAATTATTGCGCGGAAATTTCTCCATCGCGAGCAATTGCTGCTTCTACTGCTGCAACTACCGAATTTGAAAATCCGGCGCGTTCCGCGGCAATTAATCCGGCGATTGTGGTTCCGCCAGGTGATGTTACTGAATCAACTAAGGCTTGTGGGCGTACTTCTGGTAAGGAATTTAAAACTGACATTGCTGAGCCGGCGACTGCTTGTGCCGCAATCTTCACCGCCGCTTCTTTACTTAGTCCTGCTGCGAGAGCTCCACGTGAGAGCGCATCAATAAAAGTGAAAGTCCAAGCTGGAGAACACCCAGCGATTGCCGAAAATGCACCGAAGTCCGCTTCTTTTATCACTACTGTTTCACCAACAGCCTGGAAAATTTGTTCAACTTTTGCAAGCTGTTCACTTGAGACATTACTGTTTGGGCAAAGTGCCGTCATTCCCATTCGGATTGCTGAATTTACATTCGGCATTGTACGAACTACTGCTTGAGTTTGGTCGAGCGGCTCTCCAAGTTTTTCAAGGGGAGTTCCACCTGCTACAGATACGATTAGAGTTTGCAGTTTTCGTGCATCTTCAGAAATTTCCGCAAGAACTTTTTGAACTTGATGTGGTTTAACGCCGAGAATTACGATTCCCCCGGGGCCTAAAGCTCGAATCAGCGCAGAGTTTGACTCTGCAGAAGCTACTCCAATTTCCGCTGAAAGCTTTGCGGCTTTCTCGGAGCTTGCGCGAGTAAAAAGAATCTCTTCCGGGGAATAGAGTCCGGCTTGCAGCACTCCTCGCATTACTGCACTACCCATTGAGCCGGCACCAATAAATCCAAGCATGGGATCCTCCTTCGTTTTGCTTATTCTATATTTTCCCATCATCGTTCGGTGTAGAGTTAGCAGTGTCCGATATTTGGGGTGGAATAACATTTGCAAAGGGAAGCGGTGCTGAAAATGGGGACAGATAATAAAACAATTTTAGTAACCGGGGCTTCAACTGGTATCGGAGAAGCTACAGTGCGGTTATTACAGCAAAGTGGTTTTCGAGTATTGGCGACGGCGCGGCGAGAGGAACGTCTTTCGGCGTTAAGCGTTGAAACTGGGTGCGCCTTTGTTGCTGCAGACCTTACTTCAGAAATCGGGATTTCCGCAGTGAAGCAGAAAGTTGCTGAAATAGGAAGAATTGATGGAATTGTTCTCGCAGTCGGTGGGGCACTCGGACTAGATTCGATTGCAACCGGAAACATTAACGACTGGCAAACTATGTATGAGCGAAATGTGCTTGCTCCGCTGCGCCTAATTCAAGAGTTTCTCCCAGATTTCATTGACCGTGGGGGAGATATTGTATTTATTTCTTCAACCGCTGGGCATGGAACTTATCCTGGAGGAGGCGGATATGTGGCAGCGAAACATGCAGAGCGGCAAATTGCAGCGACCCTGCGTCTTGAGTTAGTTGGGAAACCAGTTCGCGTAATTGATATTGCTCCAGGGATGGTGAAAACTGAAGAATTTTCCCTGAATCGTTTTCACGGTGACAAAGCTGCGGCGGAAGCAGTTTATGCCGGAGTTGATGAACCGCTCACACCTGAAGATATTGCAGAAACGATTCGGTGGGCGATTTCGCTCCCAAATCATGTAAATATCGACACTCTTGTGGTTCGTCCAGTGGCGCAAGCCTCGAATACTCTAGTTGCCCGGAAAAGCTGATGTGATAACATCGAGAAGGTTAAAACTTAATAATTAAAAGCATTGATCTGGCTATCACCAGGGAGCTTCCGGAAGAACCGAAGATAAATATTCGCTGCAGCGATTTTGGCCGTATTTCAATTTGCGCCAAATATGAAAGCTTGCATTGGAATATGGAAATTCTTAGTAGAACCGGACGGGTCAGCCCGTCATAGCTGTAATGAGCGGTCATACTGAGCCTCTCGGAGTGCGGTGATTACAACTGTGATTAACCGCTTCTAAGAGTGAAGTATGGCAAGCGGGGTGGTACCGCGGCGAAGCGTAAACATACGCACGTCGTCCTCGATACAAAGCAGTAATGAGGAAGGCGATTCGCAAGATGAGCGAAAATGTAAAGTATCCACTCCATCGTGAAGGAGCTGTAGTAGCTTCGCCAGATTTTCCAAATTTGGAAAAGGAAGTTTTAGCGTATTGGGAAGCGGACCAAACATTCCAAGCATCTATCGATAACCGTCCCGCAGGGGAAAATGGGGAAAATGAATTCGTATTTTACGATGGTCCGCCATTTGCTAATGGTCTTCCGCATTATGGCCACTTACTTACCGGCTATGTCAAAGATTTAATTGCGCGTTTCCAAACTCAACTTGGGCATAAAGTTGAACGTGATTTTGGTTGGGATACGCATGGTCTGCCAGCTGAACTGGAAGCTGAGAAGATTCTCGGAATTGAGGACAAGTCCGAGATTGAAGGCAAGTTTGGAATTGAGACCTTCAACGAAACCTGCCGCTCCTCAGTGATGAAGTATGCCGGTGAATGGAAAGAATACGTAAATCGTCAGGCGCGCTGGGCTGATTTTGACGGCGGTTACCGCACCTACGAGCCGAACTACATGGAATCCGTAATCTGGGGCTTTAAGCAGCTCTACGATAAGGGTTTAGCTTACGAAGGGTATCGTGTTCTTCCATATTGCTGGAATGATCAGACTCCACTTTCCAATCATGAATTAAAGATGGACGACGACGTTTACCAAGATCGTCAAGATCAAACAGTTACTGTTGGTTTACGTCTCGAAACAGGTGAGCTTGCCCTAATCTGGACCACCACGCCGTGGACTTTGCCATCGAATTTTGCAATTGCCGTTGGACCGGATATTGATTACGTAACTGTAGTTCCAAGTGAAGGTAATTTTGCAGGCGAGAAGGTGCTGCTAGCAGAAGCACGGCTGGCTGCATTTGCGAAAGAGCTCGGAGAAGAACCAGAAGTAGTAGCTCGCCACAAAGGTCGCGATCTCGAAGGAATTTTCTATCACCCAATTTATGATTATTTCTCTCGTGAAGATGAAAATCCAGGAAAGAATGCTTGGCAAATTCGTGCGGCAGAATATGTTTCTACAGAAGACGGTACTGGATTAGTGCATATCGCACCTTATGGTGAAGAGGATATGTTTGTTCTTGCTGCTGCAGGAATCAATGTAGTTGAAACAGTGGATGAAGGCGCAGTTTTCTTCTCTACAGTGACTGATTACGCCGGAACACAAGTGTTTGATGCGAATCGTCCAATTATCAATGATTTGCGCGATGGTACTGGTCCACTTGCGCGTCGTCCAGAAAATGAGCGGGCACGTCTCGTGGCGGAGAAGTCTTATGTACACTCCTACCCGCACTGTTGGCGCTGCCGTAAGCCACTGATTTACAAGCCGGTAACTTCATGGTTTGTGGCTGTTACTCAATTCCGTGAGCGAATGGTTGAGTTAAATGAACAGATTACTTGGCAACCGGAACACATCAAGGATGGAATTTTCGGAAACTGGCTTAATGGCGCTCGCGATTGGTCTATTTCCCGAAACCGTTACTGGGGTACGCCAATTCCAGTTTGGAAGTCTGATAATCCAGAATATCCACGGATTGATGTTTATGGTTCTTTTGCTGAACTTGAACGTGATTTTGGGCGGTTGCCACGTAATAAGAAGGGTGAGCCTGATTTACATCGTCCGTATATCGACGAATTAGTTCGACCAAATCCGGATGATCCAACCGGTAAATCTATGATGCGTCGTATTCCAGATATTCTCGATGTCTGGTTTGATTCTGGTTCGATGTCTTGGGCGCAGAAGCATTACCCATTCGAAAATCAGGATTGGTTTGAAAGCCATTTCCCAGGCGACTTTATCGTGGAATACATTGGTCAGACTCGTGGCTGGTTCTATGTGATGCACGTACTGGCTACGGCGCTCTTTGATCGTCCGGCATTCACTTCCTGTATTTCGCATGGGATTATTCTTGGCAATGACGGACGTAAAGCGTCAAAGTCTTTGCGAAACTATCCAGATCCAATGGAGATGTACGATAAGTACGGATCTGATGCAGTGCGCTGGATGCTAATGAGCTCTCCGGTTTTGCGCGGTGGAAACCTAGTGGTGGCCGAAGACGGTATTCGCGAAGCAATGCGTCACGTGATTTTGCCGGTTTGGAACACCTACTATTTCTTTGCGCTTTATGCTGGAACGGTTAACGAAGGAGCTGGGTATCAGGCAAAGCTTATTGATTTAACAGATGAGCAGGCAGTGGCAGAGCTTGATGTGATGGACCGCTACCTCTTAGCTCGGACCAAGAAACTTGCCGACACAGTGCGCGGTTTCTTCGTGGATTTAGATGTGCCATCTGCTGGTGGAGTAGTGCGCGATTATCTTGATCTACTCACGAACTGGTATGTGCGCACCTCCCGTGACCGTTTCTGGAATGAAGATACACGTGCGTTCGATACTCTTTACACTGCGTTAGAATCGCTAATGCGGGTAATTGCGCCACTTGCTCCGCTTCTTGCGGAAGAAATTTGGCGTGGTCTAACTGGTGGACGTTCGGTGCATTTAACTGACTGGCCTGAGTTGCCAGAGATTGCTGGCGCTACAGAGCTCGTTTCGGTGATGGATGAGGTTCGGGCAGTGGTTTCGCAGGCGCATTCTTTGCGTAAGGCAAATAAGCTTCGCGTCCGTCAACCACTGGCAAAGTTAACTGTTGTAACTGAATATGATTTGGCTGCTTTTGCTGAGCTGATTGCTTCTGAAGTGAATGTGAAGCAGGTTGAGATGATTGCTGCTGCTGATTCTGGTTTGGAAGTTTCACAGGAGCTCGTGGTACTTCCTCGAGAACTTGATCCATCGGTACGCCGTCATACTTCAGCTTTGTTTAAGGCAGCTCGTGAAGGTGCCTGGGAGTTGAGTGCAAACGGTGTTCGGATGCTAATCGACGGCGTAGAAGGCGGACTCGAGTTAGCTCCAAATCAGTTTGAGCTAAGCACTGTGGTAAGTGCTGAAGAAGGTTCCGTAGCAGCTGTTTTGGACTCTGGTTCATTCGTGGTTTTGGATACCGTGCTCACACCTGAATTAGAGGCTGAGGGATATGCACGTGATGTAATTCGTGCGATTCAAGATCAGCGAAAGGCTGATGATTTGCATGTGGCAGATCGGATTCGCTTAACGCTCACTGTGCCTGAAGCACAGATCGCGGCCGTTGAAGCAAATCTAGAAATGATTAAGCATGAAACTTTGAGCTTGGAGGCCGAGATTATTTCTGGTTCTGAGTTGAGTGTAAAAGTTGAGGTGCTTGCGTGAGCGGCAAGAATAGTTTCGGGCTTGGCGCTGAGGATTTTGCTTTCGGTGCGAAAGATGCGGGTGAGTTTCGGGAAGCCGAGGGATTAAACTCGGCTGAATCGGAGCTAGGCGTATCTGAACTAAGGCTTGAGCCGGGAATTGATAGGTCTGCGCAGGAATTCGAGCTAGAGCTTGATGAAGACGAGCAGGGGCTTGATGAGGCTGAGCAGCTTGAACAAGAAGCATTGAAAGCACTCCTAAGCTCGGGGCTAATCGTCGGGCCGGATGCTTCAATTTTGGGGGAAGTGCAGGCTAGTGAAGATCCGTTGAAGCGTTTAGAGCGGGATTATACGCTCGACTTGCAGGTTGAGGAGATTTACCAAAGCATTATTCGGCGCGCTCCAGAGCATGATATTGATCCAAGCCTGGATCGGGTGAAACTTGCTTTGGATCTCTTGGGGAACCCACAAGATACTTATCGATCGATTCATATCACTGGCACGAATGGGAAAACTTCAACTTCGCGGATGATTGAAGCCTTGCTGCGAGAGCGGGGTTTGCGCACAGGTAGATTCACTTCGCCACATTTAAGTTCGGTGCGGGAACGAATCACGATTAATGGGCGAGCAATTTCTGCGGCCGAGTTTGTGGAGACCTGGGAAGATATTGCGGCGGTAATTGAGTTGGTAGACCAGCGTTCAATGGCTGCAGGTGGCCCGCAAATGTCCTTCTTTGAAGTGTTTACGGTTATGGCTTACTCGGCTTTCGCGATGGCTCCAATTGATGTTGCCGTGATGGAAGTTGGGATGGGTGGCACGTGGGACGCCACTAATGTGATTGAAGCTGATGTGGCTGTGTTGCTGCCGGTGGCTCTTGATCATGAAAAATGGCTTGGCTCTACTGTGGAAGAAATTGCGCAGGAAAAGCTTGGAATCTTAAAAGCAGGAAAAACTCTTGTTTGCGCTGAACAGGCAGAAGAAGTTATTCCGATAGTGATGAAAACAGTTGCTGAAAAACAGGCTTATCTTTTGGCATCGGGCCGTGATTTTGCGCTTGTTGACCGGGAGCTTGCTGTTGGCGGGCAAATGCTTACTGTGAAGACGCCGTCGGCGCTTTATACAGATATTCCTTTGGCAATGTTTGGTCAATATCAAGGCGAAAATGCGGCTGCAGCATTAGCTGCTGTTGAAGCTTTCTTTGGTGGCGGAGCAATCGATGCAAGCGTAGTGGAACACGCATGGATGGCAACTACGTCTCCAGGCCGGATGGAAGTTGTAAAAGCATCTCCGGTAATCATTGTTGATGCGGCCCATAATCCAGCCGGGGCACAAGCCACAGTTGCGGCTTTAGAAGAGAGTTTCCCGGGGCCGCGGACAACTGTTTTTGGCGCAATGGCAGATAAAGACGTGGCTTCAGTTCTTACGGTTCTTGAGCCGGCTTTTTCATCGATTATCTGTACTCAAATTCCTGGTCCGCGGGCTATGGATGTAGAAGAGTTAGCAGAAATTGCGCGTGATATTTTTGGGGAAGATCGCGTGGAAGTTGAGCCTGAGTTAGGTAATGCAATTGCCCATGCTGCTGATTTAGCAGAAACTGCAGATCCAAATGCTATCGCCCCGGCGTCGGTAGTGATTTTAGGGTCAATCATGTTGGCGGCGGCAGCTCGTGATTTATTGGGAGCTCCAAGACCAGACGGGGTTTAACTGTAAACAAAGCTTGAGTCAGTTGAAACTATTTAGATGAACTGTGAGAGTAGGGCGTTAGTGTTATACGCTAACGCCCTTATTGCTTTTCTGATTCGAGAAAGAAACTTCAAGATTTGCAGTTCAGTTTTCTTTTTGTAAAAAGAATTAGGTCTAAAGGTGCGGAAAACTCGTGCAAGTCCATTTATACTCAAATCATGAGTGAACAAACATTGATTTTAGTGAAACCTGATGGTGTGCAGCGTGGACTCATCGGGGAGATTCTGCGTCGCTTTGAAGCTCGCGGATATGAGATCGCGGCGTTGAAAATGCTGCAAGCAACCGATGAACTTCTTGCACAACACTATGAGGCTCATGTAGATAAGCCGTTCTATCCAGAGATGGCGAAGTACATGAAGTCTGGTCCAGTGGTGGCAGCGATTATCGAGGGCGATAAAGTGGTTGAGGGCGTGCGCACAATGTGTGGCGTGACTGAGCCGACCGCAGCAGCGCCAGGCACGATTCGTGGCGATCTCGGCCGTTCTTGGGCTGATGGTATCTACAATTTGGTGCATTCTTCTGATGGTCGTGAATCAGCACAGCGCGAGATTGGAATCTGGTTCGCCTAGAACTACGACTCGCTCCTTTAACGATGAGATTAAGCTTGCCTGAGAGCGGGATTCGGTTTGTTAAGGGTGCTTATTAATATTGCTTCGTTTAAGCGTTCTTATCGGTTCCCACGATTAGCCCGGCTTCCACTCTAAACGGCCAGCTTAAACCGTTCTTGGTCATTACGCTTAGTGGATCAACTCCTGGTGCGAAGAGTGCCTTGCGGTCTTTGTAAGCAATGAAATATTCATCAAAGGCAGGGAGGTAGAAACTTAGCTCAAGAGCTGCGTTAAGCTCCGCATTGGTTACATGCTCTTGCCATGCACCCATAAAGTGACTTGAGCCAGCCCATTCAAACTCAAGCAGTTCACCTGTAGAAACTAAAGCTGCGGCCTGTTTCGTTAGTGTGCCTTTTGCTAAACCGGACCACCAGGCTAAATCAGCTATTGTGGCCGGGCCGCGAGTCGAAAAATACTGCAGCACTAATGTGTTAAGTTTCTGCTCGTCGTCGGTACTTTCCGCGAAAGCAACAGCTTCGGGGATAGCAGATATAGAACGAGTGAAGACGTCGTGGCTGCCGTTTCGTTTTGTTTGGATTAGCGAGCCGAGACTCCCGCTACGGCGAAGATGGTGGGCAAGGAAACGATTATCGAAACCGCGTTCGCGGAAGAGTTCACGAAGCGTTTGTCGGCTAATTGGCTCGGGGCAAAGCTCGTAAAGCAAATTGAAAGCGGTATCGTAGTCGGTAAGTTCAACCCCGAATTCGCGGGCTAAAGTCTCGGTATTCTTTCCAATACTGCGTGGCCCGAGGAGTGTTACTAGCCAAAAGTTACTTGGATGTAGATAGTGTAGTGTGCCCCGCTGTGACCAAGTGCGAATAACTTCGTAATTATCCATCGCAGAATCAAGATGGCTCGTATTTTTTGCTAGGGGAACCTCTGGAAGTCCAGCGCGAATTGCGAGCGCCGTGAGTCCACCCGCATAATTTTGCCCCTGTGTGGCGAGCATATATTTTGCTGCTTCCGCAATAGTGCTTGGAGAAGTTGGGCGAGCTGCGCTGGGGGCCAAAGATTGGGCGATTAAACGTCGGGATAAAAACTCAGATAATTTCACTCGGTTAGTCTAACAGGGACGTGCTTGCAGGTAACTTTCTTGGGAAAAGTAGCCCCTAGCGGAGCAGTAACGTAAAATTGCCACGTGCACTTAAAGTCCTTAACTCTGCGTGGTTTCAAGTCCTTCGCGACTTCCACCACGATGCGTTTTGAGCCGGGTATCAATTGCGTGGTTGGTCCGAATGGATCAGGAAAATCCAATGTAGTTGATGCCCTTACTTGGGTTATGGGCGAACAAGGCGCGAAAAATCTGCGTGGCGGCCAAATGGCTGATGTTATTTTTGCCGGTACTGCGAAACGTCCAGCACTCGGGCGAGCCGAAGTTTCCTTAACAATCGATAACACTGACGGTATTTTGCCAATCGAATACTCTGAAGTGACTATTTCGCGAACCCTGTTCCGCTCTGGTGGTTCGGAATATGCAATTAATGGAACCGCTTGTCGACTCCTCGATATCCAAGAATTACTTTCCGATACCGGCATGGGTCGGGAAATGCATGTGATTATCGGGCAAGGGAAACTGGATGAAGTTTTAACTGCTACGCCAGAAGAACGCCGCGGTTTCATTGAAGAAGCGGCAGGGGTGTTAAAGCATCGACGGCGAAAAGAAAAGGCACTGCGCAAACTTGAATCGATGCAGGGCAACCTGGTGCGAATCGAAGATTTAGCAGCTGAACTTCGTCGCCAACTCGGACCACTCGCACGGCAAGCCGCAACGGCACGTCGTGCGCAAGTAATTCAACGTGATGTTTTTGATGCTCGGGCCCGCTTGCTTGCCGATGACTTAGCACAAGCTGAGGCACGTATTGCCACACAAAGTGTGGACGATGCAGCCTTCTTAAAGCAGCTTTCGGAACTGCAAGAACGTTTGGTGGCAGCGAAGACTTTGGTTGCGAAGCTGGAAGCGGAAGTTGATGCCGCTAATCCACGGATTGCTGAACTTACTGAATATTGGCAACGTTTAAGCTCCTTAGTGGAACGTTTCCGTGCTTTAGAGCAACTAGCTGGGGAACGGCAGCGTTCCTTAACTCAAGCTGGGCCAAATATTCATCGTGGTGAGAGCCCGGAACAGATTCGGCAACGAGCTGCGCAAGTGCGAGCTGAAGAAGAAGCACTGCGAAAGTCGGTGCAAGAATGTGAAGACGAGCTGAAAGCAATAATTTCACGGCGTGAACTTGCTGAGACTGAAGAACGCGAACTTGACACACAGGTTGTGCAACTCAACCGGAGTTTAGCCGATCGCCGCGAAACTTTAGCCCGTTACCGCGGTCAATTGGAAACCGCAAAAACGCGAATCGAATCTCTCGAAGCTGAGCTTGCGCGTGTAAAACAAGCACATCAAGCTGCGCTAGAACGAGTAGCCGCAAATTCTGCCGACGTTTTGCAGATGGAGCAAACTGCGGTAGCGCATACCGACGGCGATGACACCCTTTCAATTGCCCAAGAAGAAGCCGCCCGAGAACTGCAAGAAGCAAAAGAGGCACATCAGCAGGCACGGAAGAATGCGGAAGATGCTCGCGGTGCAGTAGTACAGTGGACCACGAAAGCAGAAACATTAGCTTTATCTTTGACCCCAGAGGATGCCTCTGCCTGGCTGCATGACGATTATCGGCTTGGCGTGTGTGGCTTTGTGCGTGATCAGTTAAAGATTCGTGCTGGTTGGGAAGCAGCCGTCGAGGCTGCGCTCGCCGGAATTGCCTCCGGTGTAGTGATGAATTCTTTGGACGATGCAGTGGACGCTTTACGCGCTGCCCGCGAATCCCAAGCGGGGCATCTCGAAATATTAGTCGAGACAAATGCAAGCCAAACATCCAACCAAGCAAGTAAATCGGGAACTAGTGCAAATAAAACATCCGGCTTGAATCCTGAACTTGATTCAGTAGCCGAAATTATCGCGGAATTAAAACTCTCCGATAGTGAAGCAGTGGCAGCAAACGGTGTCGTCGAAACAAATAACGAAACCCGTAGTGCAATCCAAAGCCTTCTTGCAGGTGTAGCGCTCGCCGTCGATTTGGTAACCGCGAAGAAACTACTTGACGCAGGCGTGCCACGAGTCGCAACCCTTGCCGGTGACGTGCTGAGTAAAACTCACGTTCTTGGTGGGGAAGTGCAGCAAAATACAGTGCTTGCACGAGCTGCAGCTTATGAAGATGCCTTAGTGCAGGCTGAGTCGGCAAAGGCGGAAAAAGAAGCAGCGGAGCAGCTTTTAACGCAGGCTGCGGAAGCAGAAATTGCGGCGACTACAGAATTTGAAGATTTGCAAGCACAGCTTAGTGCACGTGATTCACAGTTAGCTGCAGTGAGCGCACAGTTGGGTGTGTTGCGTCAATCATTGCAGGCGGCAGAAGCCGAAGTTGAACGCAACGAACAGCGAATCTCGAAGATTACTGGGGAACTTGAGCAACGGCGTCAAGAATTAGCTGACTTACAGGCACAGGAAGCAAACCTAGATGCTCCGCCGGAAGAATTAAATCAGCAGCTTACACAAATCCAAGAAAAACGTGCCGCAGCGCATCAAGAAACTGTTGCAGCGCGAGCGAAAGAAACAGAAGCGCGGCTCCAATTACGTACCCGTGAAGAACGTTTACGGGCAGTGGCTGGAAAGGCAGATGCCTTAGAAAACACGGCTCAATCAGTAGAAGCACGGATTGCACAAGAAGAACGAGCTGCACAGCGACGCAGTGAAATGGCAATTATTGCTGAGCGGATCGGCGGTAATGCGCAAGAAGCCCTACAGTTCACACAAACTTTGCTGCAGAAAATTGGGGTGCAACGTGAAGCAGCCCAAGCCTCACGGCTCGAAAAAGACTCTGAACTGAGTGCGGCACGGCGTCAGTTAGAAAATCTGCAAACCGAAGAACGAACCTTGGCTGATTTGCGGCATCGTCGCGAACTAGCGATTGCGCAGATGAAATCTCAATATGAGCAGCTCTCCGCGAAAGCGATCGATGATCTCGGGACGGAAGCAAAGGTTCTGATTGAAGAATTTGGCCCACATCAGCTAATTCCGGTGGAAGACGGCGAGCCGATTCCGTTCGTGCGGGAAGCTCAAGAGAAGCGTCTTGCCCGTGCAGAACGTGATTTAGTGCGGCTTGGCAAGATTAATCCGCTAGCGTTGGAAGAACATGCGGCTTTGGAAGAGCGGCAGCGATACTTAACCGAGCAGCTGCAAGACTTGAAGAAGTCGCGTGAAGATTTATTACAAATCGTGCGTGACATTGATGAGCGTGTAAATGAAGTGATGACCTCCGCGTTTGAGGATGTTGCTCGTGAATTTACCGGGACTTTCGAGCGACTGTTCCCAGGTGGTAAAGGGCAGTTGGTGCTAACTGATCCGGACAATATTTTGACTACCGGAATTGAGATTGAGGCCCGTCCGCCGGGGAAGCGAGTGAAACGGCTTTCGTTGCTTTCTGGCGGAGAGCGCTCACTCACGGCAGTTGCCTTCTTGGTCGCAATTTTCAAGGCACGTCCGTCGCCGTTCTATGTGATGGATGAGGTTGAGGCAGCACTTGACGATGTAAACCTTTCACGCCTAATTGAGATTTTCCGCGAGCTGCAAAATAATTCGCAGCTACTGGTGATTACACACCAGAAGCGGACGATGGAAATTGCCGACACTTTATATGGCGTGGCGATGAAAGAGCAGGGTGTAACTTCGGTAATTTCGCAACGCCTGAAAGAACTTGAAATCAATTAGTTATCTGCTGTTATGCGCTTGTTATCAACCATGTGAGCTTGCGTATAATCGCCGTTTTGCAGTTTTTTCTCGGCTCAAGGTTCGGTAGAAATTAAAGTGTGGAGTTCATTATTTATACCGCTGTTATTGCTTTAATTTGTGCTGCGATTTATTTTGTTGTGCTGCGCAAGCGAGTGCAGTCGCAAGATAGTGTTGCGCTGCGTGATTCATATCAGGCGTGGCGGAGCGATGAATTAAAACTAGATAATTTTGAACTCAAGGTTGAAGAAGCAAAGGTCGGAGAATTGTTCTCTTCTTTCGAGGCTGTCCCAGGCGATGGGTATTTAAGTTTCGAAGAAATTACCGACGCCGTGCAAGATTTCACCCCAGGTTCGATTTTTCGTAGTGGCTCAGAAGCCAAGGCTGGAAAATAAAATAGGTAAGTTTAGGCAAGTTCGCGGCGAAGCGCAGGGAAGCGTACGGGAAAGTACTCACAAATACAAACTATGCTGGTAGCACGATAAAGCGCACGGGCAGTAAACGCACCCCTGTAAATTAGCTAAGCTGCTGCCAAATCAGGTAAACGCTAAGAATTACCACAAGCGTAAGAAGTGCAAATCTTAAGAGTTTTGTTCCACCTTTTAACACAGTTCTTGCACCAACTTGAGCACCGCAAATATTTGTTGCGGCCAGTATTAATCCAAGTTTCCAAGACACATTTCCGGAAGCAAAGAATACTGTCAAAGCACCAATATTAGTGGAAAAATTTAAGATTTTTGCAAGTGCTGCGGACTGTAAAAAATCTGTTTGTAGAATTGCTGTTCCACCCAAAATAAGAAACATTCCGGTACCTGGTCCAAAGACGCCGTCATAAAAAGAAATTAACGCAGCGATAACTAAGAAGAACAGGACCCTCTTTCGTGAAAGCAGACTCTTCTTTTGTTGTCCCTGTCCAAATTTTGGCTGGAAAGCAACAAACAAGCCGGCGCTAAGGAGAAGCGTAATTACAATTGGTCGCAGAACTTCGTTTGAAATACTTGCTGCAAATCCGGCTCCCAACGCAGCAAAACAAAGAGCGCTCGGGATGAGCCATTTGAGCTGTCTTTTTTCGGCGGTAGGTAGCTGAACTTTGCGTGTTAAAGTAATTGCTGCGCTACCGGTTCCGAGTGCAGAAGCAAGTTTATTAGTGCCAAGGACGGTAGCCGGTGGAAGTGTCGGAAGGCATGCAAGGATTGTTGGAATAAGGATTAGCCCGCCACCACCGATAATTGCATCAACCCATCCTGCAGCAAAAGCACTTGCAATAAGAATAAGGATTATTTCAAGATCCATTACAGTTCACCAGATTCGCCAATAAATATCACTGAATCTATTAGCTTAATAGCACAAAATCCGTTGGCATAATTTTCTCGGCTTTGGGAAAATGGAGAAGTGAATCAACTCAGTACAGCAAATATCGTAATAATTATTGTCGGGGTACTTGTTGCCCTTGGTTTAATTTCCGTGCTCATTATGAAGTATCGTCGGGATGCGTCTCGCGGAAATCAGCTTCCTTGGGAGGCACGGAAACCACTTGAGCAGCACCCGATTGAAGATGCCGAAATTGTTTCTGATATTCCAGATGATGCTCGGGATTTAATCGACGCCGAGGAGCAAGCTGGAGTTGAACAGCCTGAGTCGGTACCTTCTCGAATGCAGCGTTTACGTGCACGTTTGGCACGTTCTGGAGCTTTAGGTAATGCACTGCTTTCGATTCTGTCGCGTGCAGAGTTGAAAGCCGAGGATTGGGAAGAGCTTGAAGAAACGCTTTTAATGGCGGACCTCGGAATTGAGCCAACTACCGAATTGTTGGAAACTTTGCAGCGCGAAATGAAAGTGCAAGGTACGCAAGATCCAGCAGCAATCCGGCAGATTTTACGTGCTGAGCTCTTAAAACTTGTGGCAGTTGAACAGGGCCGAGAGCTTAATTTATTGACTCCAGCTACGGAAGCAGCAGTAGGAGGGGTGGCAGCGGACACGGAAGCAGCAGAATTGGCTGCAGTGGAAGCTAGTGTAAAAGAACCAGCCGTTATTTTGATGGTTGGTGTTAATGGCACTGGAAAGACCACAACTACTGGAAAACTTTCCCGACTGCTTGTTGCTGAAGGGAAAAAGGTTGTGCTTGGTGCAGCAGACACTTTCCGCGCGGCAGCTGCCGAGCAGCTGCAAACTTGGGGTGAACGTGTTGGAGTAGAGGTAGTTCGTTCTGATAAAGAAGGAGCAGATCCGGCATCAGTTGGGTTTGAGGCCGTGAAGTATGGTCGTGAAATCGGCGCGGATGTTGTAATCGTTGATACTGCTGGACGTTTGCAAAATAAAGCCGGCCTAATGGACGAGCTTGGCAAGATTAAGCGAGTTATTGAAAAGCAAGCTCCAGTGCGGGAAGTGTTACTTGTGCTTGATGCAACCACTGGGCAAAACGGTTTACGTCAGGCAGAAGTTTTTGCGGAAGTTACTGGCGTGACCGGGATTGTGCTCTCGAAACTTGACGGTACTGCAAAAGGTGGCATTGTGGTGGCAGTGCAACGAGAGCTTGGGGTGCCAGTGAAGTTTGTTGGTTTGGGTGAAGGCGCAGATGATTTAGCACCTTTCGATCCAGAATCTTTTGTGGACTCAATTCTCGCTTAGGGTATTCCTGCTCATCTCGTTTAGGATATTCTTTCTCGCTTCGGGTGTTGCTGGAATATTTGCGCTGTAGCGTAGAATTTTCTTGTAGCATTCACAAATGAACGTCATTTCAAAACAACCAATTGCTGCGAAAGCAATTGTTAGCCGAAAGTAGCATATGTTTAACTCACTTTCTGATCGCATTACAAACTCTTTGCGGAATCTGCGCAAGCAGGGGCGTCTGTCTGAAGCAGACGTTGAGGCAGTAATTAGTGATATTCGCCGTGCGCTGCTCGATGCCGATGTGGCACTCCCGGTTGTGCGTTCATTTACTGCTGCAGTGCGAGAAAAGGCAACAGGTGCAGAGATCTCTCAGGCGCTTAATCCAGCGCAGCAAGTTGTCAAAATTGTTAATGACGAACTTATTGAGGTTCTCGGTGGGGAAACTCGTGAACTAAATTGGGCTACTTCTGGCCCAACCGTAATTATGCTTGCTGGCTTACAAGGTGCTGGTAAGACTACTCTTGCCGGTAAGCTCGGTAAGTGGCTGCGTGAGCAGGGCAAGAAGCCATTACTTGTAGCTTCTGATTTGCAGCGTCCAAATGCTGTAAATCAGTTGCAGGTTGTTGGCCAGCAGGTTGGAGTGCAAGTCTGGGCTCCACAGCCTGGTAACGGTATCGGTGATCCAGTACAGGTTGCTCGTAGTGGTATTGATTTTGCTCGTGACAACGGATTAAACGTGGTTATTGTCGATACTGCGGGACGTCTCGGTATTGATGAAGAGATGATGCAGCAGGCTCGGGATATTCGCGATGCCGTGAATCCGCATGAAATTTTATTCGTACTTGATTCGATGGTGGGTCAAGATGCGGTAAATACTTCTATAGCTTTCCGCGACGGCGTCGGTTTTACCGGTGTAGTTCTCTCAAAGCTCGACGGCGATGCTCGTGGCGGTGCTGCTCTTTCAGTTCGAGGTGTAACTGGTCAGCCGGTACTCTTTGCCTCAACCGGCGAAAAGATGGATGCTTTTGAACGCTTCCATGCTGATCGTATGGCTTCTCGGATTCTTGATATGGGCGATATTCTCACCCTTATCGAGCAGGCTGAAAAGACCTGGTCAGAGAAGGAAGCTGAAGATCTAGCCACCAAGATGGCGCAAGGGTCTTTCACTCTCGATGATTTTGTAGATCAGCTTGAGCAGATGCGCAAGATGGGCTCGATGAAGAAGATCATGGGAATGCTTCCAGGGATGGGGCAGTACCGTGAAGCGCTAGAGCAGTTTGATGAGCGTGAGATTGATCGGCAAGTTGCAATCGTGCGTTCGATGACTAAAGCTGAGCGGCAAGATCCAAAGATTTTGAACGGTTCCCGACGGATGCGTATCGCAAATGGTTCGGGTACTTCTGTGCAAGAAGTTAATTCGTTAATGGACCGTTTTGAAGCTGCGAAGAAGATGATGCAGCAGGTTTCTCGCGGTGGAATGCCAAATATTCCAGGGATGCCGAATATTCCAGGCTTGCCAGGGATGGGCGGTAATTACACTAAGAAGCAAAAGAAGAAGCCGAAGGCAAAGTCTGGTTCAAAGAAGGGACGTTCTGGTAATCCAGCAAAGCGTCGTCAGCAAGAACTTGCTGCGCAGCAAGGTAATCTCGAAAAGCCGCAAAAGGGCAGTGCTTTTGGGGCTGGAGCACAAGCAGCTGATGCTGCTCCGGAAGTAGATATGGATGCTTTAGCTCGTTTCTTACGCTAGTGCTTTGCGCATTTGCCTTAACGATTTGAAGATTGAAATTTAGTATCTTATGAAAACTATTTTTCATTTATCTGGCACCTTGCGGGGCAGCTCCCGCCGCGAAATTTGGATTGCCGACGGCGTAATCCACTATTCCAAACCAGATACAGATTCTGTTGTGCAAGAAATCTCGGGCTATATTTACCCGGGACTAGTTGACGCGCATACGCATATCGGGATGTCCGATAAAGCTGAACCGGTAAGCGATACGGAAATGCGGCGTCGTCTAGCTGCTTGTGCGCGGCAGGGAGTGACCGCGATTCGTGACGCCGGTTCACAGCGAGATGCGAATGAAGTTATCGAAGCAGGGATGCCGAAACTGCTTCATTGCGGGCAGCATATTGCGCGGCCAAAACGTTACACTCGATTTTTAGCTTCTGAAGTCGAGCCAGAGAATTTCCTTTCCGAGATTGAAAAACAATGTGCGGTAAGTGACGGCTGGATTAAAATCGTTGCCGATTGGATTGATCGGGAAGCTGGAGATTTACGCCCACTTTGGGAGGAAAATTTATTCGCCGACGCCGTGGCTCTCGCCCATAAACTTGGCAAACGTGTAACCGTGCATAGCTTTGCTGCAGAAACCGTGGAAATGCTTTTGGCTGCAGGAGTGGACGGTATTGAACACGGCACTGGAATGACTTTTGTGCAAAAACAGCAGGCGCAGCAGCAGGGGATAGTGATTGTGCCAACGGTTAATCAAATTTCGCGATTCCCCGAGTTCGCAGCTGCCGGACATCGTTTTCCGACTTATCAAAAGCGAATGTTGGAGATGGATGCGCGGCGGAAGGAACATTTAGCAGAATTAGTGGCGGCTGATTCCTTGCTAGTAATGGGCTCAGATACGGCAGAAGACGTAGCTACTCCAGGACGGGGATTGCCACAAGAATTGATTGATGCAGTGCGGGATGGAATGCCGACAGAAATCGTTATGCGTGCGGCGTCTTTTGTGGGACGGGAACTGCTTGGTTTTAGTTCTTGGGAAGAGGGCGCTGCTGCAGATTTTGTGGTCTATCAGTATGACCCAGAGCGGGACATTAATGAAGTGCTGCATCCACAACAGGTGTTTATTGACGGAATTCTGCAGTTTTGAAGTTTTAGCATCTAAGATTGTTCCCTTTTGATGTCCGGAGGCTTGTCTCCCTCTAATGTTCAAGAATCGACTTATTGCTTCTAAGAATCGGCTCTTAACGTTTACCGAAGTAAATGTGGGGTTGAAGGCCAAAATGTGGGGAGGACAAAACCCGTTTGTTTTGCCCTCCCCACAACTGTTATTTCTTAGTGTCTATTTTCGAACATTAATTTTTTGCAGTTAGTTTTCCTTCCTTCGCTGCAGTGCAGCTAGTCCAAGACCAATAATAAGTAGTGCACTACTAATTATCAGTAGGGTAGTTGCAGCCGTTCCTGTTATTGCCAATCCGGACTTACTTGTCTTTGTTGGGCTTTCCGCAGTGTTAGTTTTTCCGGCTTCAACTTTGTCGTTATTGCCAGACCCTACAAGGCTCTCAGTTATTTTAGCTTTAGCGTCAGTCTTAGAATTAGCTCCAGTATTTGTATTAGTTTCAGAATCTGGAGTTACTGCAGTTCCTGGAGAGGTGGTAGTTCCTGGGTTAGTGTCAGTCTCTGTTCCAGTGCCGGTATCTGGATTGGTAACAGTTCCAGTATTATCAGCAGGATTTGCAGTATCCGACGCCGTCACAAGGAATGAGTCCCTAAGTTCGCCAAAGTTTCCAGTGGCTACTACGGTATGTTCCCCAGTGGGGAAATCTTTTGGAATATTCCAAGTTGTGCTTGCGATACCATCATTCACGGTAAAAGATCCAAGATTTACGGGATCTGAATAAACAGCAAATGAAGCAGTTTTGGTTCCCTCAGGAATCCCACTTAAAGTAATTGTGAGATCTTCCCCTTGAGCAACACTTAGCAACCCAGAGTTGGAATCAACCGCGCTACTATCAGAAGCAAGCTTTAATACCGGCTTTGTTGGATCTTGTGGATCTTGTGGATCCGGGTCATTCGGGTTAGCTGGTTCTCCGGGGTTTTCTGGTTCTCCTGGGGTATCTGGTTCTGTCGGATTTTCTGTGCCTGGATGAGCCGGATCATCAACAATCGGCTCATTATCCTGAACTGTAAAACTATGTGTCCAAGAAATTGGTGCCTCATCCGGAATATAGAATCCAGATACTGCTCGAGCCTCAATTGTCACTTCGGCTGGAGCTGCTACAACTACCGGTTCAGAGCTCGTAATATCCACGCCGTCGATACTGTAAATAACGCCCTCAACTGGGGTAACAGTATAAGTAGAAGCCTCATCGTCCCAGCTTGGTTCAACTGGAATAACTGCGGTTGGGCGAGGAGTTGGGCGTTCAAGAAGCTGAATCTCGGCAACAGTCATATTTGTTGGGCCAGGCTCATGCGCACTTAAACCTGTGAGTCGTACATACTTGGCCGAAACGTCCATTGGTACCACTTGTGGAGTCGCTGAAATTGTAAATTCGCCAACTGCAACTGGTTCAGACCAGTTTGTGCCGTCGTCAGAAATACTAATCTCGTAGCGCTTCACACGGCCATTCTTATTTCCGCCAATAGTTCGTGCAGTGTAGACGTAACCGCAAATTTCAGTTTTTTCGGGGAGCTCAACAGTAATCCAGTGCGGGAAAGTAGCAGTCCATTCAGAATGCCAATGTGTTTCTGGATTACCATCAACAGCTTTTTCTTTCCCAGTCGGTTCCCAAGTCGTATGCTCTGAAGATACTGAATGTGCTGTTGGCTGTAGTGCTTCTCCGGTACATCCTGCAGCAATACTTGCTTGTAACTTACGAATAAAAGGACCAGATTTAATCGTGAAGTCAAAAGTTTTTTGTCCAATTGCCCAATCTGTGCGAATCTCGAAACTAACATCTCGACTTTGGCCAGCGGGAATTTCTTCCACGGTTTGGGTGCGTGGTTCGATAATCCAGCCAGCAGTTCGTGCAGGTGCAGAAACAATAACATCATTGAGAGTTGTTTCTCCGATATTTTCTAAAGTGACAGTTACCCTTGCTGTGGTGTCAGGATTAATCAAGTTATTATCAACACTGATACTTGACTGCAGGGTTAAGAATCCAGCAAAAATATAAGTTCTACCAGCTTCTGTTGGGAAAGTAATATGATCTTCATCAAGCACAGTGAAGTTCACGGCACGCCCTAAGTCGTCCTTAATTGCAATAAGGGAGGCTTCTGGGAATGCTAGTGTTGCTTGGTTTCCGGCATTAGAAGTGATCTGCAGCGCATTTAATTCTTTGTTGCTCCATTTCATTGCAACTTCAAAGTTTCCGCGAGCGCGTAAACCAGCTACTGAGCCATATCCCCAAGCATCTGGAACAGATGGAAGCAGATTCATGTAGTTTTCGTATTGCTGCCCATCGGCTGCCTCAAAGCTGGCATTTGACTGTAGCAACATTTCGTTTACTCCGGCGGTGTAGCCAAAGTTACCGTCAATCTGGAATGGTGGATGAGCATCAAAGAGATTTGGATACATGCCTTGGTTCATCAGTGAAACGATAAGTTCGTGGGCTTTATTGCCGTTTCCGGTCCGAGCCCATGAAGCTAGGCGTTGCGCTAGACCCCACCCAGTAGAATTAGCTCCGCGTTCATTTAGCGTAACCACTGCAGCGTCCATATAGGTTGGGCGGTCAGTGGTGATGAGATCGCCGGGGAATAGTCCAAGAAGGTGTGAAAGATGGCGATGTTGGCTCTGGAAGCCAGGAATCCGAGCACCTGTATTAGTCTTTCCGAGTTCACCTTCGTTGTACCATTCTTTGATTTGGCCACTATTACCGACGACGACTGGCTTGAGTAAACTTAATGCACAGCTCCAAGAGCGATTTGCATTATTACTGGTGAACGTGCCGTTATTAGCCCAGTTACGATCCCAGTTCTCAACGGCACATTGTTCTTCGTTGCCAACAAGATTTCCATCAATGTTCAGAGTTTGTGCTGATTTGATGGTGTCGTGTAAGAGTTGCCAAATTAGAACTTGTTCGTAAACGTTGCCATCAGTTGTTGGACCATGCTCAGGGGAGTAGGTTGGCGAAGAAACGAGGCGTTTCTCGCCGTAAATATCGGTTGATTTATGTAGTAATTTTTCGATGTAAAGAGTGGTTGATTCCTTAAGCAATGGATAAATATCGTTGCGAAGTTTTCCGATGTCGCTCGTGAATTCATAGTGCTCATACACGTTTTGTAAAATCCATGGGACTGCGGCAGGAGACCAGCCCCAAGAGAAATCATGCCCAGGAGTGGTCCAGCCGTATGGCGTGTTTTCAGTATGGGCCATAAAGCCGGTGCCGGGAGCTCCAGTAGTTCCAGCATAAACGCGTGCAGTGACGCGTCCAGGAGCAACAAGTGACTTCACATATTCGATTAATGGTAGAGCTGAATCAACTGTATTTCCGGAGTAAGCCGGCCAGTAGTTCATTTGCAGATTCACATTCATGTGATAGTCGGCGCGCCAAGGATTTTCTCCGTTAATATCGTTTGAACAAGCCGCCCAGACTCCTTGCAGATTCGCTGGGAGTTGGCTATTTGCTCGAGAAGAAGAAACCAAGAGGTAGCGTCCGTAGGCGTGGAGCACTGTTTCAAGGTGGCGTTTTTGTTGTGCCGATGCGGAATTATTCTTGTAGCCTGCGAGGAGCTGATCTGTTGGGAGTCCGCCATCATTTCCGCCAAGGTTTAAAGTCATTGCTTCCATTTGTGCGGAGAAATCTGTAATATGACGTGCTTTTACAAAATCGTACCCGAGTGTAGCGGCAGAATTTATTTTGTTCGCAACACGTGCTTCAACGCTCGGGACATCTTCTCCGGTGCGGTAATGCGGATGAACGTTCTTGTAATCCGTAGCTGCTGAGAGGAAGAAAGTTACTGAGTCCGCATCCTGCACGCGTAGAGTATTGCCACTAGCGGTTATGTTTCCGCCGTCGGTCATAATCTTCAGTTGGGCATTATAGATTAATTGATTGTTATTCAGCCGGCCAGTAACGGAAATAGTGTTATTGGTGACGGTAGTGGTTTCCCCGTTGCGGGTTTTATTTTGCAGGGACGGTAAGGAGAAGGTTGCGTTAACAGTTCCATTTTCGGCATTGAGCTTGCCTGCAATTACACCGTCCGGGTTTGAAGAGAAGTATTCCCGTGAGTATTTCGTGCCGTTGTTGTCAAAGGAAACTTGGGCCAAACCGGTTTCAAGATTTAGTGAGCGTTGATAGTTTTCCCCACTCTGTAATCCGGTGTCAATGAAAAGATTTCCCAGAGCTTGATAGCCGCCGTATTCCGCGGAGCGATTATGGCCACCGGTAAGGTTTTGGGTTCCGTATGTGGCTGCTTCAGAATCACGTCCTTCTTCAAAAAGTTGTTGCACACGGCGAATAGTTGCCCCGTTTTGCCCACGGTCTTCAGCATTTCCGCCATTATAGTTTGGAGTTGAACCTGGTCCACCGGTCCAGAGTGTTTTTTCATTTAGGAGTAATTGTTCGCGGCCAATTTCGCCGTAAACGGTTGCACCTAAATCACCATTGCCAATTGGCAGTGTGGCTTGCTGCCAGCGGTTATCACATTGCCCGTTTCCTTTGGCGAGAATTAATTGGATTTGTGAGGCCGGCTTGTCATACCAGAGCCGCATTTCCTTTTGAATTTCTGGAATTTGTGCTTCCGGTACGGCGAAAGCTGATGGTGTTCCGGTGGTTGTGAGCATAGCTGCAGAACCGGTAGCCGTGAGTGTGGCTACCAGCCCGACTGCAAGCGCTCGTTTAGGGAGAGAATTTTTTGTAAATCTCATCGGTGACTCCGTTGTCATGAGCGGGAAGAATACGGTTTTAGTGTGTTGGAGCACACTATTTGAAGTCTACTAAAATTACTATTTTTTGAAAAGAGGAAAGTTGAAAAATATCAATTTCCTGCACGAAATATTGCCATTCTAGGGCTCATATAGAGAATGTCTGATATGAAGATATCTAAGTTTCTATGCCTTAAAAGAGGTAAATGTTAAAGAGGTGAGAGTCTGCTAGAGGGTTGGGGGATTGAAAGCATCGGCGTCATCAATCGGAACAAAACCTTCTGGGATATCTGCATAAGAAACCGGATCTTCAATTGGCTCAATATGGATTTTTGTTTCCGCATTTTCCAAAACGGCTTGAATTTCTTCCTCAATCTTTTGCGCAAGATCATGGCCCTGCTTCACTGTCCAAGAACCCGGAACCTGTAAATCTACATTGAGATAACGCATTCGCCCAGAAACTCGGGTTTGCAGGCCGTGGAAAGTAACGTTCTCGGCACGATGAGAATGAAGAATATCGATTGCGGCGCGGTTTTCTTCGGCTGGGAGAGTCGCATCGAGCAGTCCGGAAAGAGATTCGCGAATTAGTCCAACACCGATATAAATAATGTTCAGAGCAACAATTATGGCAAAAATTGGGTCGAGCACATGCCAGCCGGTAAGCCAAATTAACACCACACCCAAGAGCACGCCGATTGTGGTGATCACATCAGTCATGAGGTGTTTGCCGTCTGCGGTAAGGGCAGGAGAGTTATGCTCCCGACCTTTCTTAATTAAATAAAGCCCAGCACCAATATTTAAGACTGTGGCGGCGGCTGAAACGGCTAAACCTGGACCAAAATTGTCTAGTTCACCAGGGGTAATAAAACGCATAATGGCCATGAAAATAATTAGGGCAGCCGCCCCGAAAATCATGGCCCCTTCAATTGCGGCGGAAAAATACTCGGCTTTCGAGCGCCCGAAAGTGTAGACGGCGTCGGCCGGTTTAGCAGCAATCTTTAGCGCGAAGAGGGCGACAATTGCGGCAACAAGATTCACTGTAGATTCCATTGCGTCGGAGAGCAGCGAAACTGAATCAACCACAAAATATGCGCCAAGTTTTAAAGCAATTGTGAGTAGGGCGATGAGGATTGCAAACCATGCGTAACACTCAAGATTTTCCACGTTTGTTTTCCGTTTTTTGAAGTTCGGTATACGGTTGTTTGCATTGTTATTTGGGATGCTTGAGTCGTTAGGCATGGGATAATTATGCTCTCAACAAGGGAGATAATTGAAGTTTAAAAATGTGACTTTACAAATGTGTGTCGAATAGTCGTGGGTATTTTGGAAGGTTTTGCAACGTGGAGACTTGTTTTGAAGGCTTTGCGACGTAGCCCGCTTGGAAGTGGGGCAAAAATGCTTATCTCGGTAAAAATCTGTGACCTTATCCGTAAAACTCTGTGAACTTCTCCCTAAGACTGTGAAACTGCCGGATTTTCTGGCAAAATATTTCGTTGTACTTAAGGGAAATCGAGCCCCTCTCATCTCGGTGGACCTTGAAGTTCGGAGCAGCTCGAAAATGGCCCCACCATTGGGCAGCTAATCCACCTAAACAAGAAACAGGAGTGACCACACAAGTGGCAGTCAAAATTCGTTTAAAGCGCATGGGCAAGATCCGCCACGCAATCTACCGCGTGGTAGTTGTAGATTCACGCAAGAAGCGTGACGGTCGAGTAATTGAAGAGATTGGTTTCTACAATCCAAACACCAACCCTTCAACCATCGACATCAACTCTGAGCGTGCTCAGTACTGGCTTTCGGTAGGCGCACAGCCAACCGATACCGTTCTTGCCCAGCTAAAGGTTACCGGCGATTGGCAGGCAGCAAAGGGTCTCGAAGGCGAATCTACACTCAAGATTGTTGAGAAGGTAGACGTTGAAAAGGCTCGTGAAGAAGCAGTGAAGGCTGTTCAGAATGATGCTGAAAAGCGTCGTGCTGAGAAGGCTGAAGCTCGTGCAAAGGCAGAAGCTGAAGCTGCAGCAGAGGCTGCTGCTGAGGAAGCTGGCGAAGAAGAAGCTCCAGCTGAAGAAGCTTCGGAGTCTGAGGAAGCCTAATGTTGGCACAAGCTTTAGAACATCTCGTGCGAGGGATTGTAGATAATCCGGATGATGTAGAAGTATCGCAACGGAATAATCGCCGCGGCGAACTTTTGGAAGTTCGTGTTAATCCAGAAGACCTTGGTCGCGTGATTGGTCGAAATGGTCGTACTGCAAAAGCATTGCGAACAGTGATGAACGCTTTGTCGAGCGACGGCCCGGTACGCGTTGACGTTATCGAAACGGACAACTAATACTGAAGCAAACTTTTGGGGTCTGCACTTGGTTCATTTGAAATCAAGTTGTAGACCCCAATTTTTAATTCTGGAATAATTTCAAAAAGCAATAAGATTAATTCTGTATAGATAAAGGTTTATAGATTTTATTACCAGTAAATTTTGAGGAGTAAAAGTGCAATTAACTGCTGGAATCATCGGGGCAGCCCATGGTCTAAAAGGTGAAGTTAAACTTGACGTACGTACGGATATTCCGGACCAGCGCTTTTTCCCAGGGGCAATGCTTGAAACTGACCCGCACGACGTCGGCCCGCTAGAAATTGAACGACTCCGCGAATATAAAGGAATGACCTACGCGAAGTTCGCAGGAATCAATGACCGCACTACCGCAGAGTCCCTTCGTGGGGTAAAGCTAGTAATTGAATCGGATGAAGCTGAAGTTGAAGAAGACGCTTGGTATCCACACGAATTAATCGGCTTAGAAGCACTAGACTCGGAAGGTTATGAACTTGGTGAAGTTGTAGGGTTGCAGCCAATGCCGATGCAAGACCTCCTTTTAGTGCGTGAACACGATGGGAATATTGTGCAAGTGCCATTTGTGAAAGAAATCGTGACCGACGTGGATATAGACGATCACTGCGTAGTAATCGACGCTCCAGGAGGTTTATTTGCCGACGGCGAAGAAGAATTCAGTGATGATGAAGAATATGGCGAGGACGAAAATTCAGAGGAACAAGAGTAAGGCGCAAAACTAATGCGTTTCGATATTTTTTCCATCTTTCCCGAATTTTTCCAAACCTTGGAACTCTCACTGCTTGGAAAAGCACAACAACGAGGCCTGATTTCGGTAGCGGTACATAACCTTCGTGACTGGACCCATGACGTCCATAATTCCGTGGACGATACCCCTTTCGGTGGTGGTGCCGGCATGGTGATGAAAGCTGAAGTCTGGGGCGAAGCTATTGACTCGGTGCTGCGGCTTGAGGACTCGGAAGTTCTGCCTAATCCGCAGGAAAATCAAGCTAAAACTACTAATGAGAGTTTTTCAAACAGACGTCGTGTTCTAGCTATCCCAACCCCTTCAGGTGTACAGCTTACGCAACGCAAACTAGAAGATTTAGCGCAAGCAGATCAACTTATTCTGGCTTGTGGGCGCTATGAAGGGATTGATTCACGGGTTGCGCAATATTATGCGGCCCAAGAAGACGTCGAAGTTTTTGAATTTTCGCTTGGCGACTATGTGTTAAACGGTGGCGAGGTGGCTGCTCTGGCATTAGTTGAAGGAGTAGCACGACTCGTACCAGGGATGATGGGCAATCCAGAATCTTTAGTGGAAGAATCTCATGGAGCTGCCGGCTTGCTCGAATATCCGGTTTACACACGGCCAGCAGATTTTCGGGGGATAACCGTGCCTGAAGTGTTAACCTCCGGGAATCACGGTGCGATTGCTCGTTGGCGACGTGACCAAGCAATAGAGCGGACGGCGTGGCGTAGACCTGATATGCTTTCTGCTTTGGAGCTTGCTTCCTTAGATAAAAAAGATCGGGTAAAGCTTGCCGAATTAGGTTGGTTTCCAGTTGCTGGGTACGGGCTTCGGAAAGTTTCCTGTCGGGAAGCAGGACTTGAAGACATTCCGGCACTTTCAGTTTTAGCGGCAGAAACCTTCCCGGATGCCTGTCCACCAGAATTATCTGAAGCGGCAATTGCTGAATTCATTTCACGAAATCTTTCAGAAGAAGCTTTTGAGCGTTATCTACAGAAGCCAGAGAGTTTCCACGTATTTCTTGCAGAGATTCCAGATGCAGGAAATCTACCTGTGGCTTATGCCTTATGTGAAAGAAACGACGACGTGACTGTAGGTGCTCCAGTTGCGTTTACTTTTCCTAAGTTTGAGCGGCAAGGGCAGTTAATTTATCTTTCTAAAATGTATCTTGCTCGACAGTGGCGAGGCAGTGGGCTGTTGTCAGTATTCACTGAATATGTTTTTGCGCAGTTGCGTGAAAAATACACTGATGAAGCGCAACCCTATCTTTGGTTGGGGACGAACCAAGGAAATCGACGGGCGCAAAATGCTTATAAGAAACTTGGGTTCGTGAAAGCCGGGAAGCGAGAGTTTTTAGTCGGTGATACGGTCAACACTGATATAACTATGGTTCGGCCGTTAAATATGGCAAAATAACAGAGTTGCTCACTATCTTTAGCGCGAAGCCTGCCGCAGGGGGCCGTGCTTAAAAGTGAGAAAGAATAGATCGGATTTTAATTCGCTTTGTTT
>JAXFDG010000022.1:0-3187 GCA_034173665.1 Arcanobacterium sp. | reverse complement strand
GCCGGTAAGAAGAAGGCTAAGTAATAGTAGTTCCGCCCATCTCGGGTGAGAATCGATGAATTTTCAGGAGATATAGAATGCCCCCAAAGTCACAGGCGCGTCGTTCGCGTCGTAATGTGCGCAAGAATATTGCCGTTGGTCAAGCTCATATCAAGTCGACCTTCAATAACACCATCGTTTCGATTACAGATCCAAAGGGTGAAGTTATTGCAACCTGTTCTTCAGGTATGGTTGGCTTCAAGGGCTCCCGTAAGTCCACCCCATATGCAGCACAGCTCGCTGCTGAGAATGCTGCTCGCCGAGCAATGGATCACGGTATGAAGAAGGTTGATGTTTTCGTTAAGGGTCCTGGTTCAGGCCGCGAAACCGCAATTCGTTCATTGACCGCATCCGGTCTTGAAGTAACTTCAATTTCTGATGTTACTCCACAGGCTCATAACGGTTGCCGTCCTCCCAAGCGCCGCCGCGTTTGATCACAGGGCTTCGGCCTAATTAGGCGAAAGCCTTCCTCCGGAGAAATCCGGTTCGGAAACAAGTTTGGACGTCAAATAGTGGGCGTCCGCGAAAGGACAAATTGTGATTATCGAACAGCGTCCGACGCTGACAGAAGAGAAGATTTCCGATACTCGCTCTCGGTTCACCTTGAACCCACTAGAGCCAGGTTTTGGTTACACACTCGGCAACTCGCTTCGTCGTACTTTGCTTAGCTCTATTCCAGGCTCGGCAGTTACTTCGATTCATATCGACGGCGTACTTCATGAGTTCTCTACCATTGAGGGCTGCAAGGAAGACGTCGCTGAAATTATCCTTAACCTGAAGGATCTTGTAGTCACCTCAGAACACGATGAGCCAGTACAGATGTACTTACGGGCTCAGGGTCCAGGTCAAGTTCTTGCATCTGATATTACCCCTCCAGCAGGCGTAGAGATTCACAACCCAGAGTTGGTAATCGCAACCCTAAACGAGAAGGGCAAGATTGAAGTAGACCTTACTGTAGAGCGTGGTCGTGGATATGTTTCTGCGCAGCAGAATAACTCTCCAGACTACGAGATTGGTCGAATTCCAGTGGATTCGATTTACTCTCCAGTTGTGAAGGTTTCTTACAAGGTTGAGGCAACTCGTGTTGGCCAGCGTACTGACTTCGACAAGTTGATTGTTGATGTTGAAACCAAGGCTTCGATGGCTCCACGCGATGCTTTTGCATCTGCTGGTAAGACTCTCGTTGAGCTTTTCGGTCTCTGCACTGAGCTAAATGAAGAAGTTGAAGGCCTAGAGTTGAAGGAAGCTCCAGTAGTGGAGCAGCAGTCTTCGGACCTGCAGCGTCCTATCACCATTTTGAATCTGCCAGCACGTTCCCAGAACTGCTTGCAGCGTGAAGGTATCCACACTATCGGCGAACTCGTTCTCCGTTCTGAAGCAGATTTGCTTGATATCCGGAACTTTGGCGCGAAGTCGATTGAAGACGTTAAAGATGAGCTTGCAAAGCTTGATCTTCGTTTGAAGGATTCTCCACCAGGATTTATTTCCGGCTACGGTGATGACAATTATTCGATGACTTTCAGTGACGAACTGTAGTAGGAATACTGCAATAATTTTTTAGGAGTAATAATGCCTAAGCCCACTAAGGGTGCGCGTCTGGGTGGATCCCCAGCGCATGAGCGTTTAATCATTGCAAATCTTTGCAAGCAGCTCATCCATAATGAGTCGGTTGTAACTACCGAAGCCAAGGCGAAGCGTGTTCGCCCATACATCGAGAAGCTAATTACCAAGGCAAAGAAGGGCGATACTCATAATCGCCGTCTTGCGCTCAAGGTGCTTCGTGACCGCGAAACTGCATACATCCTTTTTGAGGAACTTGCACCAAAGTTCGCTGATCGCGACGGCGGCTACACCCGCATTGTGAAGCTTCCAAACCGCAAGGGTGATAATGCTCCACAGGCTGAGATTTCTCTCGTGCTTGAAGCTGTTTCACCAAAGCAGAAGGTTGTAAAGGAAGCTGAAAAGGTAGCTGAGAAGGCTGCTGCAGCAGAAGAAGTAACTGAGGAAGTTGCTGAAGAAACTGTAGAGGTTGAAGAGACTGAAGCAGTTGAAGAAGCTGTAGAAGAAACTACTGAAGAGAAGTAAGTTTCTGGCTAGCTTTTAGTAACGTTAGCTCTAATGGGTGTGGGCGGTAATCAAAGGATTACCGCCCACACCCATTAGATTTAGCGAAAGTTAAAATATGGTTTGTATTTCCTAAATCTGAATCTCAAAGCCTTTGAGAAGAGGTGTTTAAGCCGGGGTTATATTTACTTGCGGATATTCGCATGATGTTTTGACCTTTTGAAGGTATTGTATTTTCTATTCTTTTTGATTCGTAGTATCTCTTGGTTTTATAACGCCTCTTTTTTCAAGATTAAGCTCTATCACAAGCAAAATTAATACCGCAGCTACAATTCCTAAAATAAATAACAACAATGATTTGTAGTAGACATAGTAAGCAGCAATAGGGATCATTCCCAATGACGCAAAAAAGTGGCTCCATTTATTATTTTGAGAAAAAAACCTAAACGGTATTACCAATAAACTAGGTGCGATAATAGCTAAACCCCAATAGATGTAGTTATCCATTTATTCACCACTTACTGTAAACTCCGTAGCAACTTTCTATTCCTAAAGCTCCAAATAAAGCAGACTTTCCTGATTCTAGTAGATGTTCCAGTCTACTGCCGGAATTTATTTTCCATATCAAGCATTTACCTCTTCTCGAAGTGCTTCAAGTGTTACTTGGCGGTGCTTCGCATGCCCAGCAATCGTTGCGAGAGAAGCAAGTATCGCTAGAATAATGCAAAGGATACTAGCGCTCAACGGTGATCCGAGGCCGCTTCCGTAAATTAGATAGTGGAAAGCATCTTTTACTACAGGCAGTGGGAGGAATTCTCGAATCGCTCCGATGGCACCGGAGTAAGACTGAGCCGGGAACCAGATTGCCAGTGTAAGCACTTGTAGTACAAGGAGAATTACTGAGGCGACAGTTGCAATTTTCACGCCTAAAGTAACGATTAATGCTTGATGAATCGCCACAAAAGCAATTGCGGCAATTAATGCTAAGAAAATTAATTGTGCTGGGCTAGCGAGAGAAACTCCGGCAAGCTTAAGCGTTGAAATTGCAAGTAGCGCTCCAATAACTCCGGTGATTGAGGCCGGC
>JAXFDG010000021.1:0-8173 GCA_034173665.1 Arcanobacterium sp. | reverse complement strand
ACCCGGAGCAATACTGCCATACGGATCAATGTTAGGATCAAATTCTCCTTTTATTAGCGCAGCAATATTACTTTCTATCAGCCAGAGATGAAATTTTTTATCTGTGCCTGGATAAGGCTCCAACCCATTTTCA
This sequence comes from Arcanobacterium sp., assembly GCA_034173665.1. Classification (GTDB taxonomy): domain Bacteria; phylum Actinomycetota; class Actinomycetes; order Actinomycetales; family Actinomycetaceae; genus Arcanobacterium_A. Next base: position 8,040 of record JAXFDG010000021.1, on the reverse strand, counting down.
AGAAGTATTTCATACTGTTTCTCTGCTGAAAGCTGTAAAAACTCTTCCTCAGAAAGAGCAGGCATCTTCAAATAAGCCACACCAAACAAAGACAACATAAACGCAACAAAAACACCCAAAGAAACAACCGAACGCCGAGAAAACACAACCGCCCTCCTTCTTAGCTTTATTCTGTTACTTCTACTACTTCTGGGTCTAGAGATTGAATCCCCGGACTCTTGAGAGACTTATAGACGATATAACGAGTTTGCGATGTATAGGTTACATCAGCACCATACAAACCTCCCCATGCTTTTAATTCATTTGTCCATTTTGCAGTTGAAGGATCCGATGAATTTAACTGCAAAGGTTGAGATTTCCCCGGTTTATGTGTCCACTTATTCAACGATCCTTCCATACGCATCACATGAAAATCTTTACCAGGAGCTACACGCACTGCTATTACTTTCCAATATTTATCTTTAAGTGAAGCAGGCTTAGTATTTTGCGTATAAACGGTATTACCCAACTTGCGTAAATCGTTAACTATAAGTTTCACAGTGGTATCAACATTCATGCCGGGATACCATGTCGCACCAGAAAGTTTTCCTGGCAAAAGATTTTCTTTATTTACCAAATATCTTATTGCGTAAGCGTAACAATTATACTCTAAAAACTGTCACTCCAGTTACCTATTGGAGTGCTATACAGCAGCTTAGAAACAGGCTTTAGACCATTTGGAAAAGCTGCGCGAGTAGTAGCTTCTGTTGTTTCTGTTTCTTCTACTGCTGGGGATGGGGTAAGTTCAGTTTTTAAAACTGTCTGGGCGGGAGTACTTGGAGTGTTTGCTAGTGCGATTGTGTTTGTTGAGAAAACTCCAAGTAGTGAGATTGTAGCTACCGCTACTACTTTTTTGAGTTTCATTTTCTTCCTCCATAATCATCATTGATTTGGTAACTTCAACCTTGAAGTTACCAAGAAGTCTAAATACCGATTAATAGCTTTGCAACGCTTTCTAGCATTTCGTAATAAAAACGCAATAAAAGTTTTATTCTCTTATTGAAAAATGATTTTTGGAATAGTTTTTTAGAAAATTTTTAGACCAAATTTTAAATTTTCTAATCACGTTTCAGCATGAAAATTTTCGTAAATGAAAAACGTAAAAGAAAAATTTTTTGTACTGATTTGTAAAAATTTTTTTTAAAAAGTTTTGTTTCGTTTTTCAAAATGAAACAAAACTTAGGTGGAAATTTTCTTTTTTAAAACATTGGATGCAAATAAGTATCCAATGTTTTTCCGTATTTTTTATGAAGAAAAGTTTTTGTGTTTTCATCATTTTTGTGATGAAAACACAAAAACTTTTAGAGTTTATTTTAGCCACTGTAAGTGTCTTTAATCATCAGGTAGTGACGATTAGCAAGCATAGCAAAAGGTAATACTTTTCCCCTTGCGGGGAGTATCTTTTGCACTATATGATTTGGGTAAACCCAAGCCCGTTAGGAGGAGTGGTGGCTGATGCACCTACTCTCCGGAATGAGGGGGATGGAAGTAAGCGTGCCGTGCATGGCGTCCGGCGTTGTGTTTATTTTCCGGTGGATGAGTGGGATGTCTTGGCTCGAAGGATGATCGAGTATGGGGAGACAAATTTTTCTAGGTTTACCCGGCAGATGTTGCTTAATAATGGTCGGTTCTGCGTAAGTAATCATGATGAGCTGGTTGAGGTTTTTCGGTTTCAGTTTTCGCGTATTGGGAATAATTTAAACCAAATTGCTCGTAAGGCTAATACTGAGGATGAGGCAAGTGTTGAACTGCTTCAGCAGTGCCTACGATTATTGAGCGAGATCAAGTTTTTTGTTGATTCTCGTTTAGATGCTCGGGTGTGTTGTGGCCACGACGAAGATTTTACAGATCAGGAGCGATGTTCTTCCTGCGGTTAAGTATGTTCTTAACCGGGATAAGACTTTATCTTCTACTCTTGTTTCTTCTAATTGTGGTCTGGCATGGGATGCGGCAGATATTGCTTCAGCTTTTCGATGGAGTGAAGAGGCTGCTTTAAAGCATCGGGGAGTTGGCAGGCTTGGCTCTGTTAAGGCGTTTCATTTGATCCAGTCTTTTGTTCCTGGAGAAATTACGGATCCTGACTTGGCTCATAATATTGGGCTCGAGTTAGTTGAAAAATTATTGGGTGGCAATCATGATTTTGTGATTGCCACCCATATTGACCGAGCGCATGTGCATAACCATATTTTGTTTTCTCCGATTAATAAAAAGTCTTGGAGAAGATTTCGGGTGGTTAATATTTTGAAGATACCGGTGTTGTATCGTACCTGGTATCGCATTGCGAGGCTCAGCGATGAGATTTGCAGCAAGTATGGATTATCGGTTCTTCCTGACCCGAAACTTGCAAGCAGCTCACAAGAGATTGGCGTGTTGTATGCTCGCGCTGAAGGTCGTAGTAAGCGTGATGTTTTGAAGAAAAAGATTGATCTAGCTGTTGTTGAATCTTTTAGTTTTCCAGGGTTAGTAAATACGTTAGCAAAGCAGGGCGTGCAGGTGGAGGTTACTGGGGCGGGGTTACGTTTCATTGCACCAGGGCTGTTGGAAAGACCTATACGCGGATCTAGTTTAGGGGCTGCTTATTTCGGGCAGGGATTAATGACTCGCCTTGGGCGCAGCGTTGCTCGGGAAATTATTGTGGCTAAATCTTTAGTTCGTCGACTTGATGAAACAAGGTATTGGATACAACTGCCGGGAGTGGTTCCACCGAAGTTTATGGTAGTTGATAAAGATTTCGTGGTGAAGCATCCAAATAATTTCCGTCTTTATTTACCAAGTGGGTTTGAAACAGTTTTAGTTGATAGGTTTAAAAATTATTCCGGAATGGCAGGACTAGAAACTGTGAGTGAATACTTTTCTACTCCGCTGCCGGTTAATCTTATGGCGCGTGGAGTCCAGCTTGAAGATAGCGGGCATCGGGTTGCGAAAACGAGTGCGCAGGCTAAATATTTTGCACGGATTGAAAAGACACAAGCACGCGCACAGGAGCTTGCAGATATTAATGCTGTTTTACAAAATTTTGAAAATTCTGAAAATCACGGTCGTTACTATGATCGGTTAGAGAAACAGATTTCTGCTCTTTCAGAGCAGGTTCTTTCAAGACTGAAGCTACTGCAAGTAAAAGCCGACGAAAGTGGCGGAAATCTTGATAGCGATCAAGTTTTGAAAGATTTGCAACGCAAGCTGAATGTGCTTGTAAAAGCAAAACAAAAAATTGATGAGGTTAATCAGTCCGCACCTGATTTACGTCATGGCCAGAAAAATAATTCACGACATGACAGAAGGTGATGGGAGATGAATCTTTCAGAAAATACACAACCTTGGGCAGATGTTGCAGTTGTTGTTGGAGTCAAAGAAAACTGTGTGCAATGCAAGCAGACAGTGAAGATTTTACAAAGGCACGGGGTTGCCTACCAGGCTTTAGATTTAGACACAGAGCCTGGACGGTGGCTGCTTGAGTTTGCACGAGAGCAGGGTATTTCAAGCGCTCCAGTGGTGAAAGTAAACGGTATCGATGGCGAGGCTTGGGGCGGATTTAATAAAGCTAAACTTCAAAAACTTGTTGAAAAGCTTGGACGGGATTTAAAAAATCTGTTCCCGTAACTAAACCTCAAGGAGTCTTACGATGATTATTGATGATGCAATTATCTACCAATGGGTGATTACCCCGGCGATACGTGGCGGGTTTTCAGTAGTTAAATTATCTACCGCTGCTACAACTCGGTTAAGTTTAGGAGCTTTAAAACTTAGTTTAAACACGGTCAGTAAACATTTACCGCTACAGCTGCCATTTGCTCAAACCAAACATGGGCAAATAAGCATCAGACAATTACAACACAGTAACAACGGCGGGCTCGGTCATATCGAGCTCGATCCAGCAACTGTTAACAAATTAAAGAAAGAACTGAAACGCCACGGCGTTGATTTTGCTTTGCAAAAACCAGATACGAAAGATGGAAAGTTTGCCCTATATTTCCGAGGAGCTGATGGAGACCATATCGCTTATACGTTAGAGCGAGTAATCGACAAGCTTGGATTAGCAGTAAAAACTGAAGTTATCGAAGAGCAAACCTTATCTAATAAGAGTGAAAATATTGAAGCTGAAGCCAGTCAGATATTAGATACCCCAGATGAAGAAATAAACACAGACAACATAGATATCGAGACTCAAGGCTTTGAACACGAAAATACCTTAACTGTTAGTGATGGGCAAGGGTTGAAAGACCAGCGAGGCAGGTCTAAACCTGGTGCGAAAACGAAAACAGTTAAAGAACACAAGCACCGGCCACAAAAACGCAGCGAAGTAGCAAAAGCTATCAGGGAAGATACCGAAAAGAAAGCTATGAAACTTTCTGAGAAAACGCGACTACCACAAATCGGTAGTAAAGGTTTGAGCCGATAAAACAAGCCCTACACGCCACAAATATTTGTGGCGTGTAGGGCAAGTAAAGGGATGAAAGAAAAATGGAAAACATTATTTTATATGGAGAGCTAACATCGCTGCCGCGAAATCTTGATAGTGAAGATGCAATAGTTTTAACTATCAAACATGATCCAGACCTTGCAGCGGTAAGGGTAGTTTTCAACGGGGAATTGAAAACAGATTTAGTTAATACTTCTTCGCTAACCCCTGGAGCAAGATTTTATATTTCCGGAAGACTGGAAAATACCGCTGTCGGTTACCGGGTTGTCGCGACACGTTTTGCGCAAGACTTCCTTAACACTACACATGTTTAGGAAGAGAAATGAAAGTCTTATATCTTTACCAAAAAGAAAATCTAGACAGCGATAACCAGTTAAAAATTTTAAAACTAGGACTACATCCCCGCCTTGAAAGAACCGAAAACGTAAAACAGCTACGGAAATGTTTCGGCTGGGAAAAAACAGAACTTGTTTACCGCTACGGCGGAATCTGGTTTACCGGAAATCTAGAAGAAGGAATACAACTTTTAGAAACAATAGAACAAGAAAGCCTTAAACAAGTAAAGAATGAAACTGATAGCGAACAGCCAATTGCTGGCAATAAGCCAAATGCCAGCAAAGAACAAATGCTTGTAAAAGAAATAAGCAGCGCTCCCCCGCCGCAAAAACGCAGCGAAATTTCAGAATTTATCTCCAGTGTTGCTGAGCTTAATAAAGAACGGAATAAGTGATGAAAACTTTTAAAATAATACTCATATTAACCATTGGCGGAATTGTATTCTTTACCCTAAACACAATCTTTGCTCTTTTACGGAAACTTTCTAACGGACTAATCACTTTCGAGCAGCTAAACAGATCAGCAAGCGAAAACATCTTCAATCTACAAGGATTTTCAACAAACCTAGCAGATATCGGTTTAGCCGTAGTTCCTGCCTTATTACTCATGTTATTTTTAGCAGTTAAATTTTTCGATAACCGACGCCGACGCCCCGGTGTAGAACACGGCTCGGCACGCTTTGCCAAACCAAAAGAGCTACAAAAATATGCTGATCTCACTAACAAAAAGAATAATCATCTTTTCGCTATCGGAGCGATTTTAAATTTAGACGCTAGGAAACATCATCGAAACCTTAACGTTCTAGTGATCGGCGGCTCAGGCAGCGGAAAGTCAAGATTCTATGTTTCACCAAACCTGTATCAAGCTAACACTTCTTTCGTAGTCACTGACCCGAAAGGTGAACTGTATCGAGCGTTTAAAAAATATTTAACACTCGAAGGCTACAGTGTTCGATGCTTAAACCTTATCGATTTCGCATCCTCTGCAAAATACAACCCCTTAGCCTATTTTAATCCTGAACAGCCAGAAGTAGACTGCATGATTCTAACCGAAAACATCATCAGCAACACTAACGGATCTAAACCATCTAGTGGCGATAGCTTCTGGGAAAAAGCAGAAAAAGCACTCTTAAACGCGCTCGTTACCTACACCTATTTCACTTCCTGGAATGAAGATGAAGAAATAACCTCATTAGATGAAGAAGGAAAGAGCTATACGCGGATTAATCCCGCTAACCCGGCCACATTAATCAAAGTCGTTGATTTACTTTCACAAATGCAAGCATTCGAGAAAGACGACGAAAGCCAATCCTATGTAGATATTATTTTTGAAACAGTTAAAGACTGGATCGACATCTACGATAACGCTCTAGATAAAGACCAATGGGGCAAAGAAGCAATAGAGACTATAAACGGGCTAAGATTTGCCTACTCACAATACCGCACCTACTCCCAAGGTGCGGGAGAAACCAAGAAATCGGTCATTATCAGCCTTGGCGTAAGACTAGCCCCCTTACACATGTCACAGATCAGAGAATTACTCTCAGCCGACGAAGTAGGATTAAACACTATCGGAATGGATAAAACTGCACTATTTTTAATAATTCCCGACACACACGCAACATTCAGTTTTCTAATCTCAATACTTTACGAGCAAATGTTTGAGAAAAACCTCTACATTGCCGACCATCAAGAAAACGGCCGCCTACCAGTAATGATTCAATGCTTCATGGATGAATTCGCAAACATCGGGAAAATGCCCTCATTTGAACGAAAAATCGCGGTAATGAGAAGCCGAGGAATATCAACCTCAGTAATCGTACAAAACTATTCTCAAGGAAAAGCCCTATATAAAGACGACTGGGAAACAATCGTTGGAAACTGCGACTCCACACTATTCCTAGGCGGAAACGAAACAAAAACCACAGAAACAATCTCTAAAATGCTTGGAAAAGAAACCATTATTTCTAACGACACTTCCGTATCTAAAGGAAGAACCGGGTCAAGCTCAATCTCTGAACGCTCAATAGGCCGCGAACTATTAACCCCAAGCGAAATCGGGGAAATCCCAAGCACAAACTGCATCTACTTCCTACGAGGAGAAAGACCATACATGGGAAAGAAACTTCCAGCCCCACCAATAATGAACTAGAAAATTATAGAAGCAGAACAATTAGAGAATGAGGCACTCAAAGGAAAGCAGGAGATTAAGAACCAACACATTTACCGATTAAATCGTTTTCCTTCATGATCTTGTGCAGTGATTCCAGTTTCTTCTCTAGCAATCGCCGCACGACGTTCTATCTCAAAAGCAAGTTCACTACGTTTTTGCGGTGAGAATGCTGAAGTTTTCTCACGAATTGTCGCTAAAGCTGGTTTAAAAACTTCTTCAAATCGAATCTGCAAAATTGACTTATAAAAATCTTTTTGAATCTGCGGCATAACTATAACGTCGTTAAAAACTTCAGGAATAGCATCAATAAGACCGCATATTTCATTAATGTTTACACGTTTCATGAAACGTTCTAATGCAGCGTTACAGTCAGGCTCTTGAGCACGCATCATAAAAGTGTACGGGTTTATTTGATGTTCTTGATTGTCATACCCAACATATTTATACACACAAGTTGGAACACGATAGGCATCTTCATGTAATAAATCAATATCTTTTAGCCTACGTTCCATCTGCGCGAGCCCACGTTTAGAGAAAAAAGAATTACCATTATCAAATACTGGAGCTAAAGTCAGTGAGCCATCTTGGAAACTCTTTAGTAAACCCCAATTACCATTATTGCGATCATTGTTACCAATAAATGCGTCAATAACAAACATATCCCAAAAACGTTCTACAACGCCTTCTTGTTGAGCAAGTACTGAATCATGATAGATAGCGGCAAGAACTTCTTCTAATAAGGTTTGAGAACCAGTGCCACTATATGCACTGATATCTTCCGACATAAACGAATTCTTAATCTCGTGAAATGGAATTATCTTGCTCGCCTCAACACCATTTACAAAAGTAAAATCTTTACAGGCAACAACAACTTTTCTGCCATATGTTCCGAGAACGGTTTCATGCACAGGCAACCCGAGACTGGCATAGATTAAAGAGCCTAAATATTCACTTAGAGGGCTTGTTGTATATGAAAGCTGTTTAACTCGATATTCTTTGGTTGATTTCGGTAGTTTTAACATCCACACATTGTCTCGATATTCAATGGCAAGCTTCGCTCCACCATCACCGCC
>JAXFDG010000020.1:0-29371 GCA_034173665.1 Arcanobacterium sp. | reverse complement strand
AGAGACCACTGTCGAACGGCATGTTAAGCGGCTCCTCGGAGGGAAAGCACGTTTTAACTTGGCTGAAGCTGCAGAAGCTATCGGAGCAAGTGTCGATGGAATAGTGCGATTTTGGCGTTCGATGGGATTCCCGGTAATTCGCGCTCCGGAGAAAGCAATATTTACTGACTATGATATTGATGTAATGCGATCACATCGGGAAATGATTCTTACTGGTCTTGCTGATTCGGATACTTTGAATTCTTTAATTAGGGCGCAATCACATCTAGCCGATCGAATGGTTCTTTGGCAGCATGAGGCTCTTGTCGAAGAGTTTGAAGGGCGTTATGGGATTGATGAAGTCTCAGCGCGATATATGTTGCTTGATCGTATCGATCAGTATGAAGAATTCTTGGTTTATCAGATGAAATATGCTTGGCGCCGACACATGGCGGCCTTGCTGCGTCGTTCGGAAACAGAATTAGAGACGGCGATGCTGGGAGCTGAAGGAGAAATGCCGCTGCAGCGAGCTTTGGGGTTTGTAGACTTGGTTTCTTTCACGCATCGCTCTGGAGAATTATCGCCTCATGCTCTCGTTGATTTTATTCAAACTTTTGAATTTACCTGCCGTGACGTTATCTCCACTTATGGCGCCAGAGTCGTAAAAATGGTTGGCGATGCAGTGCTTTATATTGCTGATGATTTAGATACCGGCGTGACCGTAGTGGATAAAATTGTTGAAGCATTGCGTGAAAATCCACATATGCCAGATGTGCGAGCATCGCTTGTCTGGGGTGGAGTGGTGTCTCGATTTGGGGACATCTTTGGCCCAACAGTAAATCTTGCTTCGCGATTATGTTCAGTTGCCCCGGTGAATGGGATTTTGGTTGACTATCCAACTGCGCAAAAATTACGTGAATTAGATTCGGAAAAATATCAAGTATCTGATTACGAAATTCCGGAACTGCAAGGAATTGGATCGATTCAAGCTGCGCAAGTGCAGGTTAAAAACTAGTTTTTGTAGTTATTGCTTGCAGTCTTGACTGCTTCTTTACTAAAGTTTTGGTTGTAGACTATTGAATTCAGGAAAGTGAGTCGCCGTGACGAAAGTATTACTCGTTGAAGACGACGCTGCAATCTCTGGTCCACTAGTTCGCGCACTTGGGCGTGAAGGCTATGAAGTGGTACCGGTAAGCACAGGCGAAGCTGCTTTACGTGAGATGTCTTCACCATTTGATTTAGTGGTATTAGATTTAGGTCTTCCGGATATGGATGGCCTTGATGTTGCCCGTGCAGCACGGCAAAAAGGTTACGATTTCCCGATTCTTATTTTGACCGCACGTGCTGAAGAAGTGGATTTAGTGGTTGGATTAGATGCTGGTGCTGATGATTATGTAACTAAGCCATTCCGGTTAGCCGAATTATTGGCTCGAGTACGAGCTTTGCTCCGACGTTCTGTTCCAGGTGCATCTGCAGCAGAAGAACTTTCCGCTCAAGATATTCGTGTTGATTTAGAAGCGCACCGTGCTTATGCAGGGTCTAAGGAATTACAGCTCACCGGAAAAGAATTTGACTTACTGACGGAATTACTGCGCCATAAAGGTGCGGTAGTTTCTCGTGAAGATTTAATGCGTACTGTATGGGGTTCTGATGTAGACACTCCAACTAAGAAGCTGGATATGCATATTTCATGGCTCCGGCGAAAGCTTGGCGATGATGTAAATCATCCACATTATGTGACTACTGTGCGGGGAATGGGCTTCCGTTTCGAGGTCTAACTTTAGAAGTGTATTTTAAATGCGACGTCGTGCAATTCAGATGACTTCTGCGGCAGTGGCAGTCGCAGTTTTAATGCTTGGTATTCCGGCAATTATTTTTGGAACAAATTCGCTTTGGTCAGACGCCGAACAACAGCTCGGATTGCGGGCAAAATCTGTAGCCGGTGTTATTGAAAGGCGAGAATCCGAAGGGATTGGGATTACAGCGTCAGCAATCGAGCCGCAAGCTTGGTATAGCGACTCAATTGAGATGTTTATTGAGTATCAGGCAAAAGACGGTTCTCAGATTGTGGCGGGAGATCCGCCACCGGATACACAGGGATTTTTGATTTCTTCAGTGAGTACGCGTAGTGGCGGCACCGTTACTGTTGGTATTGATCGAAATCCAATTATGATGCGATCGATATTGCTGGTGCTTGGAACTATGGGCTTGATTATTGCGTCTTTTGTCGTCGGAGTTTTGGTTGCTTTACGCCAATCTCGCAAACTTTCAGCACCGTTAATTTATTTAGCTGCTTCTGCAGAACAAATCGGTGGAGCTCTTGTTCGACCACAAGTTAAACCAACGGGGATTGAAGAAATTGATCTTGTTAATCAAGAATTGCAGCGCTCTGCTGATCGTATTGCTGCCAGGATTGCAGCAGAACGGCAGTTTGCAGCAGCAGCTGCCCACCAGCTACGAACCCCACTTACCGCGCTAAGTATGAGAGTTGAAGAAATTCAATACCTTGCACAAGATCCTGAGATTGCGGAGGAAGCCGAACAGGCTTTAGGGCAGATTGAACGTCTCGGTGGAGTAATCGAAGAACTAATGAATGCCGCAAAATTAAATAATGCTGGCACGAATGAGGTTGTATCAATTGATGAAATTTTTCATCAGCAACAAGATGAATGGCGAAAGAGCTTTGCTGCTGTTGAACGAGACTTACGTTTTTCAATTAGAACAGATGCTTTAATTATTGCCACTCCAGGATCTATTTCGCAGATTATCGCAACCCTTATTGAGAATTCTTTGAAATACGGTGCTGGTACTACTTCAGTCACTGCAGAAAAATCAACAAATATGGTGGTTATTAGAGTCCGCGATGAAGGTTTAGGAGTGTCGGAAGAATTAGCTCCGATAATTTTCAATCGGGGAGTATCCGCAGGTGGATCCTCAGGGATCGGACTTCCGGTGGCAAAAGAATTAGCCTCCGTTAATGGCGGACGTTTAGAATTAACAAACCGCGAGTCTGCCGAGTTCACTCTGACGTTACGGGCCATGCCAGCTTCACTAGACCCACACCGTTTAGTTCCACAAGGTGCCAGTTATACGGTTGGGGCAAGACGGAAACGTCGCTAAAAGAGTTGAACCTTTTATTTCTGCACCAGAGTTTCGTACTTGTCTGCGCTTAAATTCCCGTCGCGTAAGTCTATCCAGAATTGGTCGATTCGTTCCGGATCGAGCCGAACTGTTGAGCCGATTCCACCTGGATAATAGTTCAAATCGCTGATTGGTGGAGTTCCCATAACCCCGGACGAGCCGAGGGCTTGTTTAATATACCAACCTGCCCAAGCGACGTCAGTGATCGAAGTATCGTTGTCTACTCCAAGAACTTGAGCTCCAGACTTAGTTAGGGCGTATTGACGACTTGGGCTAAGAATAGTCTCCTTTGAAGCGGCCTTCTTGAGAATTGCTGAAACAACTTGTCTTTGTCGCTGTGCACGCCCGATATCTCCCAGTGGATCTGAATATCTCATTCGAGCAAAAGCGAGGGCGGTTTCGCCGTCTACATCGTGACAACCAGCAGTCCAATTAAGATGTGATTTTTCGTCATTTACATCTTGGTCGTAGCAGAGGTTTACTCCACCCACAGCGTCGGTTAATTCAACAAGGCCATTCATGCCAATTTGAATATAGTGGTCAATCGTTAACCCGGTAAGATTCTCGACAGTTTGTACAAGCAGTGGAGCTCCGCCAAGTGAGAAGGCTGCATTAATTTTGTGCCCGCCTTGACCAGGGATTTCCACAAAGGAATCGCGTGGAAGAGAAATAAGTGCAGACTGATTTCCGTTCTTATGCAGGAGCATAATCGAGTCTGAACGCTGACCTTCGGTGGAGTCTTCGTTTGCAGTGCGTTCATCTGAGCCAACTATCAGGTAGGTGGTTCCGGGGGTGTCTGCACGCCCAGAGAGGGCATCGCTGTAAGAAAGGTTTTTGTTACCAGTATGCACAAGATAAAAAAGCCAGAAACAAGCGAGAAGAATCAGAATTAGGAAGAAGATTAAAATTTTCCGGAAAATTTTTCGTGGCCGGTGAATTCGTAGGCGTGGTGAATTAGATTCAACTTCAGAGTTTTGTGCTCCCGCTGTTGAATTTAGTGTTGGAGAAGTGGTTCTCCTAGTAAATTTTTCTGCTGAAGTTTCGAAATTTTCTGAATCAGATGAAGGCGGAGTTTGCCGTCTTTCTTGGGGGAGATACCGTTGAGGCATTTCCTTTGGGTTTTCAGGTTGTTCCAGATTTTGCTGCTGGAGTCGGAGTGCTGACGACGTATATCGGGAATTGGTAACGGTGGGGCGAGAAGCTGTAGTTGAACGTTTAGGGGGAATACTAACCGGGGTGTCTGTAGTTTTAGCTGGAGCAGAAATTTTCGGCGCGGTTCCTTGACCGACCTTCTTAGCGTCGGTTGTTGCAGGACGAGATTTGGAAGTGGAGCGAGGAGTGAAAGACGGGAACTGTTCCATATTTCTATTTTCAGTAATTAGTTAGTATTGCCAGTTGAAGACTCGGTGTTTCCCGATTCGGAGCCGGAATCTGCAGGGTCAGTGCTTTCAGAAGTATTTTCTGAATCTGTTTCGCGGGTAATAGCGGAATTTGTAGTAACTGAATCAGCTCGTTCTGGATCCAAAAGCTCTTCTGGGATTTCCTGGTCTAAACGAATTGCTTCCCAAACTAAGTTTGCCGATTCGCTTGGGAGAACTCGGTTTCCTGCTGGTACAAATGGCATGGTTAGGAAGTTGATATCTGACATTTTAATATCGCTCATTGAATAGAGCATTCCGCTAAGCCACGAAATATTGCCAATTCCTTCTGAGGTGTCTAAATTCCGTGTTACGTCTGTGAGTAATTGATAAAACTTCGGGAGATTAGTAAAAATATTCATAGTTAGAACTTTTTGCATAATTTTTGCAATAAGTTCTTGTTGGCGCCCAATTCGTGAAATATCTGAACCGTCTCCAAGGCTCTTTCGAGCTCGCGCAAATGCAAGAGCTTGATCTCCATCGAGAGTCTGACAGCCTGCTTTTACTGATAAACCAGAGAGAGGGTCATCGATTGGTTCTTTAAAACACATTTCAACCCCGTTAAGGGTTTCAACTACATCTGCGAATGACTGGAAGTTAACAACGATGTAGCCGTCAATAACTATTTCGCTCATTTGCTCAACCGTTTGTAGCGTACAGGTTGCAGCTGCGTTTAAATCTCCAGTACTACCACCGATACTGAATGCTGAATTAAACATTGCCTCATCTTGTGCCCATGTTTTTGAACCGTCTGGAAGCATACAAGAAGGGATAGACACTAATGCGTCGCGAGGAATCGAAACAATGTCTATTCTTTTCCGGTCGGCGGAAATATGGGCGAACATAGTCGTATCTGAACGCATTCCATCTGCAGTAACCTTGCCAGATTCATCAAAGCGAGCATCTGATCCTAAGAGTAAGATATTAATTGGTTCGCCACTCTTTTGATCGAGTGGAATTACTTCCCCCGGGCGCTCATTTGTGATGAGCGCAGTGTGGTCGTGAGTTTTCAGGTTTGCTTGAAGGCGATATATAAGAGTTAAAGCTGCAGATGTGAAAACTAGTGATAGCGATAAAAAGCAGATTAGGAAAATTCCTAGATACTTTTTAAATACTTTGGCGCGTCGATGATGCGATGGAGCCGCAATATAATTCTGATCAGTAGCCTTCATAATGGTAATTCTATTCTTTTATTTAGATATTTGTTAACAAAGCTTTTAGCTATTAAATAGGAATATAACAGAGGAATCTGAAGGTATTCTGAGAATACTTATTTAAAGTTAGCGAAGGAATTTTTGATGGCCGGAAAAAATTCCTTTTAATCCATGTGATGCTGCAATCACAGAGATTTTCAAGCGCGAAACTGAAGGTTTCACAAAAGAGTAGAACCAGAGAGTTTTTAGCCAAAATGCACCAACATGAGCGACTGATCGGTATTTAAGCAGATTCACCGTATTATTACGAACCATACAAAAATGTTTTAAATCACTTGGAGAATGATTATAAGTGGTTTTATGAAACATCATTGGAGTTCCTAAATCGTCGGTCATGGGGTGTTGGAAGATACTATCAACAACTGTGCCAATCTTTACCCCAGCAGCTTCTGCTCGCCAGAGATACTCCACATCATCTCCCCAGATAAAGAATTCTGCTCGCGGGAACCCGATTTTACTAACGAGGCTTGAACTTAGTAGTACGCCATTAAACGGAATTACAACACCGGGTATAACACCGTTAGTAGCTGCTGATTTAAGAGCGTTGTACTCGCGTAGAGGAGTTACGGTATTAGGAATGCGGACAGGGAAGCACAGAAGTTGATTATCGTGTTCAGCTACAACAGCGGGACCAATAAAATCGAATTCATTGCTGAAGGGAAGAAGTTTGCTCAAACAATCTGGATTTGGCAGCCCGTCGTCATCCATGAGCCAGAAGTAGTCTGATCCAGATGAAAAAGCAGATTTCAACCCTTCATGAAACCCTCCCGCTCCACCTTTGTTCTCTGTAAGAAATAGGGGAGTGAGGTTTTCTTCTGTCAGAGATTCCAACCATTTTCTAGTGCCATCGGTTGAATGATTATCAACGACAATAATTTTTGAAATTTCTGAAATTGTAAGCAGTCGATTAAGAATTCGTTTTAAATACTCAAGTCGATTAAAAGTTACAACTACTGCAGTAATATTTTGCGACATGTCTACCTACCGATTGGCTTTGAGCTTTGCAAATAGTTTAGTATTGCGTGTTTTTACGAAAGAAATTATCCGTGTTTCAAGTATCACTAACGGAAGACATTTCAAACGTAGCGGTAGCCACATTAATTTTGCGTATAGTGATTTTGCTGTGGTGTTTTGCAGAGCTTCTTTGGTTCGAGCCGAATATATTAGAGCACGAACCTCGCTATTTTTTTGAGTTGGTGAAATATTTGGATTTACAATGATGTTTTCGAAGCATCCAAAGAGTCGCTCAATATATCTTCGGTCAATAACTTCTTTTGCTTCAAGAAGATCTAGATTCCAATGCTTGTACAGCTCTATCATCCACTGATCTTCTTCAAGGCGTTTTTCGGTTACTCCAATGCGAAATTTTGTTGTTTCTGATTCAGCACGAGCGCGAATGAAATGATAATAAGGCTTTTCGATAACACAGACTTTTTCAATATCACGGATTGTATCTAGTACGAAAGGGAAATCATCCCAGAACGTATTTTTGAATAAAATTCCGTGTTTTTTGATGTAGGAATGCAGGAATAGTTTATTCCAAGGCGTGTATAAAAGATTTTGATCAAAAAGTTTGTGGGCAATCTTCCGAAACTCTGTTGCATTAGAGAAAGTAGCATCCGGGAAAGACTTTGTTTCGGAAAGATATTTTTCTTGGTCGTAGTATGTGTCAATAAAGAATCCAGCAATGACTAGCTCTGCAGCATTAATTTCCGCAACTGTAAACATATCGGTAAGCATTGTTGGTTCAGCCCAGTCGTCGCCGTCCATAAAATAAAGGTATTTACCTTTAGCGAATTGTAATGCGTAATTACGAGCGGCTGGAGCCCCATTATTTTGTGTATGGAACACTGAAATTCTTTTATCTTTGGCAGCGAATTCTTCAGCTATTTTCCCAGAATTATCGGGAGAACCATCGTCTACTATGAGCAATTCAAAATCAGAAAAAGTCTGTGCTTGTATTGAATAGATGGCTCGAGCTAAATAATCTTCTACCTTATAGGCAGGCAAGATGATGCTAATGAGTGGATCATTTAAGGATTTATTCATTGCATCTCAACTTCCTATGGGGAACACATCGTGATCTCTATTAGTTTAGCCTTGCCAATTTGTTTTATTGTGTTGCCAACACCCGTTCCGGCAAGATTGTCGAAGCCTGGATATTTGAGTTCCATGCCGTATAAATCTTTATCTTCCCAGATGTAACTATCATCTAAGTCGAGAATATGGGTAATCCCAAGATCATTAATTGCGGAACATACTTCCTTATGGTGGGCAGGATTTTGTAATTCGTTAGCGATTATTTCTCGCTGGGGGTCTTCAAATCGGGAAACTAGTTGTGGATAAGCTGAGTGGATTCCGCTAATATTCCACACAAAAGCCGCGCCTTCCCAAGGATTTCCTGCAATTACTGCATCTTTAGGGATATTTTCGGAAATCCACTTAAAAAGATTTAGTTCATCTTTGGACACAGGAGAATTCTCCGTAATTGCAAATTCTCTTTGAATTTGCAACTTAACGCTACTAAGACTTCCAGTAAGAGCAAAAATCAGGGCAGTAGTCAGGACCGTGGCATACTTATTGGTATTTTTTATGAATGATGGAACTCTCTGTTTGTCGGTCAAATATGCCAATTTATCTTCGAGAAAATGATGAATTTCCTGCAAAGAAATTGCTGTAAACACTGGAATAAAAATTGCCATTGGAGCTACAAGGCGTGGAAGGTCTGAGTACCATAATCCAACCCAATAAACTCGTGTTTCTGGATTTCCTAGTGCGAAACAAAGTAGTGCTAGGAAGGAGATTGTTCCAAAGGCACTGATTAGTGTTGTTCCAAGTGTGAAGTTTTTAAGAAGTAAGATTAACATCCCGCTAAAAGCGAGGAGTGCGATAGGGGCAGTTTCAGAGAAAGTATACAGATTATTAACGTCATAAGGATTGCCGATTGTGAGAGTTCCAATTTGAGCAATACCTTGTAAGAAGGTGCCTTGTGCAGGCCAGAACATAAAACCTGTACGCATTGCATACATAGTTTTACTTAAATCAATTACTGAATTTAGGATGAAAACAGAAATGCCTAATCCCAAAACTGTTGTTAAGGCAGAAACGGATGCGGCAATTAAAGAACTGTAGGTAAGAGTTTTCAGAGCGGTTTTTAAGAAACCGAAGAATCTGAAAAATAGTTTTACCCAACTCATTACAAGGGCAATGAGAATAAAAAGAATTGAAGTGTTTGGTTGGCTAAAAGTTATTGCTATCCCAACTAAGGCAAGGAATCCAAGACTCGAAATTCGTTGCCGAGTTGTTGAAGCGAATAAGAATTCTATTAAGAAATAGAATGCAGCTGGCAAAAACGAAATTGCGAGTAAGTTTGGATAGAGCGTTCCCCAGTAGAAAAAGCCAAACGGAAATTGTGGGAAGATGCATGATAAAGGAATCGACAGAAGTTGCGCTATGCGTGAGTCGATAATTTTCCGACTGAGGCTATAAATTGCTAAGGGCCAATACACAAAAGAGATAGCGATAGTGAGGCCTGTAGTAGCAACGTGAAGTGGAGCTGAAATTGACACTAAAGATAGCAGGGTATGCCAAGCACCAGGATAGTATTGTGGAGCATTAACGTCATAAATATTCATATTCAACGTTGATGCATTTTGTGTTTCCAAAATAGTTTGCGTGATATTTAAGTGGTAAGCGTTATCCCAAGTTTGGGAGAACGCTTCAGTAGATCCAGTGGCTGTGATGTAAATTGAGACGTATAGTGCAAAAGTTAAGATGAAAATTATCGTTAGCGGCCAGTCGAAATGTGCTGTAAACGGATCCAGCTTTCGGGGATTTGTTTCTATGGAAATATTTTTTAAATTTCGGGAGCTGGTCACGGGTTTTTGAAAAATTTTTGTGAAAATAACGCGAGTGCTCCACAAGGCTATGGTTAAGGTAAAGATAGCAGCACAAACTGTGTAAATATTCCAATTAATATTTAAGAAATCGTATGCTAAACCAACAATTATTAGAGCAGCGACAGTGAATGCCGGGGCTATTAAGAGGAGATATATATTCGGTATGTTTAGGGCTTTGGAAAAAAGAAGTCCAGGAACAAATATGACTAGCAGGGCGCAAAGTGTACTTGGAAGAAGGCCGCCCCAAGTAATAAAGAAGTCAGTTAGTTGCATCAGAACCCCAGATGAATTTAGTTCTTTTCCTCAGTTGAGTCTTGATACTTTGGATTAGCTGTGATTAGTGCTTGTTCGCGAGCTAAATCAATGATGCGTGATTCAAGAATGTTTATACGGCGATATGACACTACGGAATAAGAGAGGAAAGCGATGATGAGTAGGTAGACCATTAAATCTACTCCTCGTCCAACGCCAAGAAGGTGTGCAATTTGTGTTGTAATTTCAGGGAAGATAATAGAAATCACGGCGAGCGCGACAAAAGCAATTAGTAGTAAGCGGCGTAGTGCAACATTCTTAGTGTTAGCAGTACCTCGTACTAAAAATGTGGCAATAATTAGTACCGAGCAGATTAGGATGATTTTAATTAGCATTGTTCTCCTCTGGACTAAGTTTTCTGCGCCACATATGAATATTTGTGAGTTTGTGTCTAGAGTATCTTACTTAATTTTTGCAATAGTTTGCGGAATATAGTTCTTTGCGATTCTTTTGAAATGGGTCCCGAAATTATGGTGCAATTTCGGTTTGGAAGTATCTTTCAAATCTTTAACTTGTTATGAGAAGGTATTTCCCGAATGTTACGCAATTATTTTCTAACCTACTTTTTGTTCGTGGCAAAGAGGAGTTCAGTTAGGATATTTACCCCGTTTAACAAGCTTTGCCCTTTTGCTCGACTGTATTCGGTGTAATCGATTGATACGGGGACTTCTGCCCAAGAACCACCGATTTGTGCAAGTTGTTCAATTATTTGTGAAGCATGAGCCATTCTTGGCTGGGTGATATTGATTTTTTCTAAGGTGTTTCGACTCAATACCCGTAGGCCATTATGGGCATCAGTTAGTTGTAATCCGGTACGCAGATTAGAAATTTTTGCAACAGTGGTGAGAACTATCTTTTTCAGAAATCCAGCTTGATGTTTCCCTTCAAGGAAACGTGATCCAAGTACAAATTCGAGATTTTCCGAAGCTGCTTTTGCGAGCATCATCTGAGCGTCAGAAACTCGATGTTGCCCGTCGGCGTCAAAAGTGATTGCATACTTGGCGTTGGTGTAGCGCAAAACCCAAGAGAATCCGGTTTGAAGTGCCGCGCCTTGCCCAAGGTTTATGGGGTGTTTTACAACCGTGGCGCCTGCACGCTTGGCTTCATCAGAAGAGGTATCGTGGGATCCGTCATCGATGCAGATGATATTTGGAAAAACTGTTTTCGCTTCTGTGATTACGTCGAAAATTACGGTTGACTCGTTAAATAGTGGAATCACAAGCCATGTATCGTCTATCACAGAAAGATTTAGGTTAGCTGACATATCTAAATTCTTTCATATGTCCTATAAGATAAGTCTGAACCAGAGGTAGAATAATTTGTGTTATTTAACTCTTGGAGCTGAAATATTTAGCATAAGGAAGATTATGAGCAAACCACCTCGTATTGTGGATTCGGCCGATGTTTCCGATGAGGCAAAAATTGGCGACGGGTCGAGTGTTTGGCACTTAGCGCAAGTTCGTGAGCATGCTGTTCTAGGAGAAA
The DNA here is from genome assembly GCA_034173665.1 of Arcanobacterium sp. Classification (GTDB taxonomy): domain Bacteria; phylum Actinomycetota; class Actinomycetes; order Actinomycetales; family Actinomycetaceae; genus Arcanobacterium_A. The sequence goes on along the minus strand of JAXFDG010000020.1, from coordinate 17,923 downwards.
ATTGCATTATTGGCCGCGGAGCATATATTGGTGAAGGCGTTGAGCTTGGAAATAATTGTAAGGTGCAGAATTATGCACTTGTATATGAACCAGCAAAGCTTGCAGATGGCGTGTTTATTGGACCAGCGGTGGTTTTAACAAATGACCATTTCCCGCGTGCAATTAATCCAGATGGTTCGTTGAAGTCCGCTTCGGATTGGGAACAGGTGGGCGTAACTATTGAAACCGGCGCAGCTATTGGTGCTCGCTCAGTTTGTGTTGCTCCAGTAACCATCGGTGCGTGGTCCCTAGTAGCAGCAGGTTCAGTTGTAACAAAAGACGTCGTGCCACACGCTCTCGTAGCTGGAGTACCAGCAAAGCAAATTGGCTGGGTTGGAACTTCTGGTGTGAAACTTGAATCTTTGGGTGAAGGTCGCTGGAAGTGCCCTGCAACAGATGAAGTTTATGAAGAATTTGAAGGAACTATCCGAAAGGTACAAGCAGATGACTGAACTACAAATGATTCCAGCTGCGAAGCCAATTATTGGCAATGAAGAACGTGCAGCAGTAGATGCAGTTCTTGCAACTGGACTTCTTGCGCAAGGCGCAGAAGTTGCCGCTTTTGAAACGGAATTTGCTGAGCAGCTAGCTCCGGGAACTGAAGTTGTTGCTGTTAATTCTGGCACCTCCGCACTCCACCTTGGCTTACTCGCATCAGGAATTGGCCCTGGAGACGAAGTTATTGTGCCTTCGTTTACTTTTGCGGCGACTGGTAACTCCGTTGCTCTTACTGGCGCAACTCCCGTTTTTGCCGATATTGAAGATGACTTTTTCTGTTTAGATCCTGCCTCGATTCGAGCTTCGATTACGGAAAAGACAAAGGCAATCATGCCGGTACACCTTTATGGCCATCCAGCAAATATGGTTGAAATCAAAAAGATTGCAGATGAGTTTGGACTGCAAATTTTTGAAGATTCGGCACAAGCTCATGGCGCATCTTTAAATGGCCAATTTGTAGGTACTTTTGGAACTTTCGGCGCTTTCTCGCTTTACCCAACTAAGAATATGACTTCTGGCGAAGGTGGAATGATTACTACTTCCGATGCTAACGTGGCTCGAAATGCTAGATTGCTGCGGAACCAAGGCATGGAAGTTCAGTATCAAAATGAGCTCATTGGCTTTAATAACCGAATGACAAATGTACACGCAGCAATTGGACGCGTACAACTAACAAAGGTTGGAGCTTGGACGAAGCAGCGTCAAGATAATGCAGCATTCCTAAATGAAAATCTTGAAGGTGTGGTAACTCCGCCTGTGCAAGATGGTGCTGTTCATGTTTACCATCAGTACACAATCCGTGTTGCTGATGATCGTGATGGTTTTGCGCAAGCACTTCGTGATGAATACAAGGTAGGTTGCGGAGTTTATTACCCGATTCCAAACCATCGTCTTCCTTCACTTGCACATTTTGCTCCAGACTTAGAACTTCCACATACTGAAAAAGCGGCGCAAGAAGTTATTTCACTTCCAGTGCATCCATCACTTTCACAAGAAGATTTGGATCGGATTGTGGCCGCAGTTAATGCAGTTGCAAAGGCTGGTGCGTAAATGACTGCACCATTGCGTTACGGTCTTATTGGTTTAGGCTCTATGGGACGGCACCATGCGCGTAATATTCGTGCCCTTGAAGGTGTTGAACTTGTAGCAGTGGCAGACCCATTCGGTGATAAGTTCGGCGTTGCGGGAGATCTTGAAGTTCTTCCGAATGTTGAAGCATTGATTGAAGTAGGAATCGATGCTGCAATGGTTGCTGCTCCAACAGTGCAACATGCAGAAGTTGCGATGAAACTTGCAGAAGCTGGTGTTCATACAATGGTTGAAAAGCCTTTAGCTTCAACTATTGAAGACGGCGAAAAAATGGTTGCTGCTTTTGAAACAGCCGGACTTATTGGAGCTGTTGGATATGTTGAACGTTGTAACCCAGCACTTTTAGAAATGCGTAAACGAATTGCTGAAGGTCAACTTGGGCGCGTTTATCAAATTTCTACTCGACGTCAGTCACCGTTCCCAGCTCGTATTGCTGATGTTGGAGTGGTGAAAGATCTTGCTACGCATGATGTGGATTTAACAGCTTGGGTCGCAGGCTCAAAGTATGCCTCAATTTCTGCAAATACTGCATTCGGTGCAGGGCGTGAATATGAAGATCTCGTTACCGCAAGTGGCGTACTCGAAAATGGTGTTCTTGTAAATCACTTAGTAAATTGGCTCACTCCTTATAAAGAGCGCCAAACTGTGGTTATTGGTGAAAAGGGTGCACTTGTTGCAGAAACGGTAATGGGCGATCTTACGTTCTATGAGAATGGAACTAACCCGCTTGAATGGGATCAGATTGCTAATTTCCGTGGAGTGTCTGAAGGAACGGTTACACGCTACGCGCTTAACAAGCGTGAACCTCTTGCAGTAGAACATGAGAATTTCCGAAATGCAATTCTTGGTCAAGGTAATGATCATGTTTCAATGCGTGAAGCTCTTGATACGATGAAGGTGATTCAGGCAATGCTTGATTCTTCGGCAACAAACGCAGTTATTTCATTATAGAATCAATTCTGTTTTTAGAAATCGGGTGGGGGATTATCTAGTAAGTAAATCCATCACCCGATTTTATTTATCTATACTGTATTTCTGATTCAAAGAGATGTGGGAATAAATGGTTAGTCCGGATATTGAGTTCGTAATTAGATTTCATAATTTAGAACGGCAACCTCTTCTAACTCGTGCAGTTGAGTCGGTACTTACTGATGACTCAGCGGGAATTATTCTTGTTGCTCATAATATTGATCCCGATAAAATTATTTTACCTAAGACACCACGCATTAAAATTGTTTCTTTAGAAGGGGAAGCCGGTTTACCGGGAGCTGCATCAGCAGCTGGGTACAAAGCTTTATCAGCTCAATGGGCTGGACTTTTAGATTCTGATGATTATTTTATGCCTAATGCAATTGCTACAATGCGAACTAGGCTCCAAGAAACGAAAGCGGATGCTTTAATCGCTCCTTTGCATAAGGAAGGTAAACGTAATCCGGTACATTTGCCAACGATTCGGACGAGCAATCTGGATGTTGTAAAGGATAAATTATTTTATCGTACTGCACCATTTGGAATTTTTCGCAGTACTTTTCTTAAAGATAGTGCGGAATTTGGAAGACAATTTCATACCGGCGAAGATATCCCAATTATGGCGTATATCTATACGCAAGCTCAAAATATTGCTTACTTCTGGAACGATCCTGCTTATGTCTTAGGAAATAGCGCTACTGACAGAATCACCGATCTTTTACTTTCAGATGCAAAAGTGATTGTCCAATCTTATAATCAGATTTGGGATATCCCATTTATTGCTGATTTAGATTCAAAAATTAAACATGCTTTAGCTGTGAAGTTATTAAGAATAAATATTTTACCTTTGGTTGAGAAAGCTCAAGATTCGCCAGAAGTTTTAACAGAGTATGCGCAATGTGTGGAAAAGATTTTAAATGTGGATAGTCGCGCTATGCGATCCCTTACTTGGCATCAACAACAGTTGATTAAAGCGTTGCTAGAAAAGAATTATTCATTACTTGGAAATCCGGCCAAGTTGAATATTATTTCTCGTAATATTCAAAAACTAATACAGTTACTAGATTCTGAGTCTCAGTATTATTGGGATCGTTCTGAACGTAAATTTCAAAGAGCACTTCGAAAATGATTAGTAATTTCTTTATAGAGATTAGCTAATTTCTTTGTATATTTGTTCCATTCTTGAAATAAAGGCACTCTTAGAGTAGTTTTCTCGAACAAATTTACCTATCTCCGCTCTCGTAACTCCAGTTGTGGTTGCTAAAACACGTTCTACCGCGTTAGCGTAGGAAATTATGCTCTCATCTTGAACGCATTCGCTATAAGGTGGCTTTACGAAGTCTGTATGCCCACCGAGTGCTCCAGTGACAACAGGGCAGCCATGGGCGAGGGCTTCTGCTGCACCTAAGAAAAATGTCTCACCTTTTGTAGGAACAAGAAAAATATCACTGGTGGCTAATTCAGAAGAAACTTTTTCCGGTGAAACCGATCCTGGTAGGGAGTAGTGTTCTAATTTTTCTGCGGCTAAGTTTTTCATTTCAGAGAGCAGTGGTCCGTCACCGAGCCATATGAACTCAAGTTTTAGACCGCGTCTTTGTAATTCTGCGCAAATTTCAATGGCTAGTTTTGGATTTTTCCCTGGGATCATTCCCCCTACACCAATTATTTTAATGCGGGTATTTCTTTCACTTTGTGGAGAAATTTTTTCAGGAAAATCGACAATATTTGGGACTACTCTGGTGTTGATCTGGGCGTAGGAGTTTATTTTTTCTGCTAATAATTTCGAAACTGTGATAGTCGTTCTGGTGCGTTTAAGGTTTACAGCAATAATTTTCTTAATTAATTTTTTATGGAGGGATTCGTTATCAGGAGAGATAAATCCTGACCAATGTTCGGTATGAATCCAAGGGCGTTTTAAATTAATAAATGCCATAGGAATTGAAGCACTAACAGCTATTGTATGGATTAGATCGACTTTTGTTTGAAGTTTTTGTATTTTTTGTACAGCTTTCAATATGTGTAGCGGATTTTTTGGATTCATTTCGAAACGTTCTACTTGAGCTTTTCCAATTTTGAATCTTTTTATTCCATCATTTAAATTTGGAGCTACTAAGTGGAGTACAGACACATCAGCAATTGTGCTTAAAGCGGCAATATCGCGTTCTACAAAAATCCCAGAAGTTTTATTTTTTTGAGTTGGAAGCCAAGTAGTTACAATAAGAATTTTTTTCATCATTAATCGAAGTTCGGTCTTAAGGTTTGAATTACTGTTTGCGCACGTTTATTCCAAGTATGTTCGGGAGCTTCGGCAATTGTGCGTTGAGTAGCTTGTGAAATTTTTTCTGGAGAGTCAAGCAAATCTTGTAAGAGTGAAATAAGCGCAGAAGTTGTATAGGGTATACTCCAACCTATCTTTAGCTTATTAACAATAGTTCCAGTTAATGATCCGGCAGATGCTATAATCGGTTTTCCCTGAGTGATATATTCAGAAAGTTTTAGCGGATAAGCAAAATCCCAATATTTTTGTGGTTCAGTAAATAGAATGGCGATATCGCTATTTTTATATATTTCTTTTAATTCTGAACCAGATAAATGAACTACATTCCAATTTGAAGCAGTAAATTTTTCATATTCATTTTTTGCAGCATTCCAATCTGCAACTCGAGTGCAGATTGTGAGTTCGCATTCAGGGACCTGGGTAATTGCTTTAACTAAGTGATGTAATTTGTAATTTTCTCCCACGCCGCCTACGTAGAGCAATTGAAGTTTCTTATTTTTTATTTCGTCAGGCTTAGAAATATTAAGTTCTCCTCCAGGTGGAAGTGCGATAGTCGGTAATTCAGCCAACTCTGGAAGGTATTTCGCCATTTCTGCTGAGGGGAGGAAAAGGGTTGAGACTGTTTGTGAGTAGTGATGTAACTCTTGTTTATAAAATAGATAAGTATAAAGTGTTGCTGCTATTCCGGCAGTTTTCCGATAAATCGGAAAACGCCAATATATATCTCGATAAAATAATCCGACAGGAATGTTGTGCTTTTTTGCAGTGCGAAAAATTTTTTGATCTACCCATGAATTGAATGGTAGATGATATTTTCCGGTCAAGACTGAAGGCATAGTTGAAGATTCGGAATAGAGAAAGTCTATTTCTTCACCATTCTTCAGAGCTATCTGAATATTTTTTAATGCAATTTTCCGCTCTTTTTCTGTTCCGGTTACATTAATGACGTCGTAACCAGAGTCGATAAAAGCTTGACGCATTTTTACAGGGCGAATTCCAGAGGCAGACGTTGCATTCTCATTTAATGGGAATGGTGCGTGGAAAATCATTTTTGGTTTTATATGCGTCATATTCTGCAACCTATTTTGATAAGCCATATTTTGTTAGACGATTATTGATTAAACCATCAACTCCAAGACGAATATTTGAATCATGTTGGGTGATTGCATCGAAATATTGTCGCGGAGTGTTTCGGCGAACTTTTAGGAGTTTTTCCCAGTTGTTAAGGATGTCGAGAGCTTGCGTAAAATCATTTTTTTCAATTGCGAGAAATAATTTTTGTTCGCAAGGTAGAAGAGCCTTATAGAAGTTCGCATCAAAATCCCGAAGGAGTTGTAAGTAATTACTGAGCCATTGGAAATCACCAGGAAGCCAATCTGTTTCTTTGCGGCGTAATATTGCGGCGCTACCTACATGAACTTTTGCTAGTTTCACAGCCAAACTATGTCGTGTTTTCTTATTAAACTCCTGAACACGTTCTTCGTTTAACAATTCGATACATGGGGCGCCTGTTATTTCTAGCGGACGTGGTGTGAAAGTGACGCGAGTTTTTGCATCTTTACCTACTACGTATGCGGGGTCATTCCAGTGGTAAGAGAAAGACCGACCAGAGGTCCAAAGGAGTGCAGTTACTCTCATATCGGATCCGGCAGGAAATATTGCTCCAAATCTATATTGTTCTTCTTGCATCATAGTAGTGCGGAAAATACCTAAAGGTGCAGTACGATAGAACATCCGGTCTCGAGCCGCTTGAAGATTACGCCGTCGATAAGTTACAGGACGAAGTTGGTTATGTTCAAGTAATTGGTGTTTGAGCGGAGAGATAATTCCATCAGCTTTATCGTGAATTACACGTTGGTGCATGGCTGATAGAGCTCCAGGATCATACCAATCATCTGAGCCCATAATTCCAACCCACGGGCTAGTTGCATTTGCAATTCCAAAATCGAAGCATGCGCCGGGCATGCCGGCATCGCGATTCAACTCGAGAATTTCGACTCGCGAATCCTCGGGAATATCGAGTTTGGTTGGGGAAATATTATGGGCAATTACCAATGGTTGTGAATTTTCGTCGGCTAAAACAGATTCTACAGCGCGGCGAATCGGACGAGTTTCATCATGTACTGGAATAACAATTTGTATAGCCGGTTTGGTGGTCATATTAAGTATGATTCTTTCTCTGTCAGATTTATTTGATGCTTAAATATAAGTTATTTTTGCTGTGTTTCATTTCTTGGTTGTTGGTATAAACCGGCAAGTTCTGCTTGTCGAGCAAATGCTGGAACTTTCTTAATCACTTCGTCGAATGTACCTTGGGCAATTACTTTTGCATTTTCCATGTAGAAAAGCTGATCTACATGTCTGACTGTTGAGAGGCGATGTGCGATTGAAATTAGCGTCACTTCTCCACGAAGGTTATTAATTGCTTTTGCGACTTCTGATTCAGTTTGGGTATCAAGAGCAGAGGTTGCTTCGTCAAGAATAAGAACGAGCGGATCTGAATAGAGTGCTCTGGCGATCCCGAGACGTTGCCGTTGACCGCCAGATAGAGCGATTCCTCGTTCTCCTACTGTTGCCTCTATTCCTCCTGGTCGTGCCTGCACTGTTTCCCAGAGTTGTGCTTTTTTCAAACATTCAATAACTTTTTCGCGGTCGATTCCACCTTTCCAAGTTAAAGCAATGTTTTGTTCGATTGTGCCGTCAAAAAGAGAAACTTCTTGTGGAACATAACCAACTTTTGATCGCCAATCGGCTAAAACGTCAATAATATTTTGATTATTTACTAGAATTTCTCCCGATTGAGGTTCTAAAAGCCCAAGAATAATATCTACGAGAGTAGATTTTCCAGACCCTGATTCTCCTACGAATCCAGCAGAAGTTCCCATTGGGATTGTGAGGGAAACTGAGTTGACAGCAGGATCTTCACGATTCGGGTAAGTAAAGGTAACATCGCGGAGCTCTAAAAGCTTCAGGTCGTCTTGGATGAGTTCCTTACCAATGACTTCTTTGTGAGCGATATAAGTATCGGCTTCGTATAAATCATGCAAAAGTGCACGTATTTGTGATTCATTCGCGTGGAGTACGTTAATAGTTCCTTGAAACCCGGTAAGTGTAGGAATTAGGCGAATCGCGGAAACGGCAAATAGGACTAGGGATGATAGTGAGGATTCTAGGCTACCGTTTGCAAAGTATCCACCAGCCCCGATGACTAACATGCCACCGATTAGTGCAAAGTCCATGATGAATCGAGGTGCTGCTGCTAAGAACTGAATATTTGCTCGGGCACGAGTTGCATGGCTCCGATTAATGCGAACAACTTCAGCTACTTCATCAAACTTATTGCGGAGTGTGATTTCTTTTAATGCTCCAACCATATCTGTCATGAGCGAGGCGGCTTTAAAGGAGTAATTTCGATTTACTTTACCTGCTTCTACAGTACGGGTGGCTAGCATTACATAGACTCCGACAGCGATTAAACTTAGATAGAGCATTGTGAGAATTGCAGTAATTGGATCAACTGCAAGTAAGATAATTACTACTGATGATGCGGAAATAAGCATCGGTGCGAGTCCGAGGAATGGCAAAATTAGGCCACCATTGATTGCCGCCACTCCGACATCTGCCATGCGTACAAGTTGGGATGTGGAGCGGCTGAGTCGATCCACCCAAGGAGCCCCAAGGTAGGCTTGGAAAAGTCGAGTTCCGAGTTCTAATTCAAATTCGCCAAATTTTCTTGTCGCAAACCATTGTTGAACGATTGACAAGATTGATTTCAGTAGGATTACTAGTGAAATTAGTAGTACTAGCCAAATATAGCTATCTCCTTCAAAAGTCCATCCTACTACTGGGATGGTGAGAGTAGTTTTTGACAATATTGCAGCCATTACAAATGCTAGTGCCATCAGAGCTACGATATCGAGGATTGAAAGCACGGATGCAATCACCATGTAAAAAATCATGTATGACTTTGCGCCTGCAGGTAGGTATGGAAGTACTTGCTTCAGATGGTGAAGCCCAATTTTCATTCTGAATTCCCTAAAATATCGAATAAATTAATAAAGTAATCTTAGCAAAGATGGATTCTTTGTTGGCTGACAACTCTATTCTGAAGAGGGATTCCTGATGTAGTAAAATTCATTTGATACTTCGCTCTGAAAGGTATATGAATGGCAGCTAAACGAGAGCCTCGAATTTTGCATTTTCATGACTGTGCAGATGTTGGCGGAGCGCTAGTAAGAGCGGCTAAGCGCCAAGGGATAAAGTGGGACTATTTGAACGCAGAAAAAGTTCGTCCTTCAAATCTTCCGACTAATAAATGGTTGAATCGTTTATTTCGACTTCCGGTAATGGCTCGTAATTATCGATATATTAATCGCGCTGATTTATTGCATATTCATTATGCGATGGTAGTTCCGGAAGCGCAGATGAAACCGATGCCACAGAGGCCTTATTTTCTACATTTACATGGAACAGATATTCGTAAACACTGGGCCGGACTTAGGCGTCAAAGTCGAGTGCAACGTTATATTGATGGAGCTGAAGCGGTTTTCTTTACAAACTTAGATACGGCGGAACTAGCTTTAGAAGCACGTTCAGATGCACAGTTTATGCCAGCATTTATTGAACTAGATCGAATTAAACCTTGGTCTCCAAATTTAGAACAGGAACAAAAAATAATTTTTCTTTCTCGGTGGGAAGAAGTTAAAGGTCTTGAAAGGCAGTTAGAACTTGTAAAAGCGCTTCGAACATCTTTCCCGAAAATTCGTCTTGAAGGTTTGGACTGGGGAGTTGGAGCTTCTGAGGCTGCAGCATTGGGAGTTAATTTGGTGCCAAAAATGACGCATGCGGCGTACATTGATTGGATTTCAAAAGCTACTCTCGCAATTGGACAAGCTAATGTAATGCTTGGAGTATCGGAATTTGAAGCGATAGCGATGGGAATTCCAGTAGCAGTACTAGGACATCGGTTACCGCGTCTTGATGACGGTACTACACCACCAGTTATTGAAGGAACCGTGGACGAAGTGATTTCTCAGATTCAAATTGCATTGGCTAATCCGTTACAGGTAGAAACAGCGCATCGGGGAAGAGATTGGGTTTTAACACATCATCTTGCCGACCCTTATGTGCCAATATTGCAAGAACAATATTTACGCACACTCGGCTTGTAATGAAGTTTTACAAATAGAGATAGAATTATTTCAGCCCTAATTAAATAGGATTTTTGGAGGAATAGAATATGCGCATTGCAGTTATTGCGATGGGGAAAATCGGCTTACCTTTAGCAGTGCAGTTTGCTGATTCCGGTCACGAGGTGGTTGGAGTTGATGTTAACCAATCTGTAGTAGATTTAATCAATAAAGCACAGGAGCCCTTCCCTGGAGAAGCGTATTTACAAGATAAACTCACAGAACTTGTTCCAGCTGGAAAACTGTGGGCAACCACAGATTATTCTGAGGCAATTCCAACTGCGGAAGCAATTGTGATTGTTGTGCCGCTATTTGTGAATGATGAAACCTGGAAGCCTGACTTCACTTGGATGGACGCGGCAACTAAATCGTTTGCCGAGTATCTTGCACCGGGTACGTTAATTTCTTATGAGACGACTTTACCTGTGGGAACTACTCGTAATCGCTGGAAGCCAATGATTGAGGAAATTTCAGGACTTACTGAGGGTAAAGATTTTCATCTTGTATTTTCTCCAGAGCGTGTACTTACGGGTCGTGTTTTTGCTGATCTACGCAAGTATCCAAAACTTGTCGGTGGCCTCACTGCAGAAGGCACAGCTAAAGCTATTGAGTTTTATGAGTCCGTATTGCAATTTGATGTGCGCGAAGATTTACCACGTGATAACGGCGTTTGGGATATGGGAACTGCAGAAGCTGCAGAAATGGCAAAACTGGCAGAGACCACTTATCGAGATGTGAATATTGGTCTAGCAAATCAGTTTGCAGTGTATGCAGACAAAGTTGGAATAGATGTATTAAAAGTAATTGAAGCTTGTAATTCGCAGCCATATTCCCATATTCATCAACCTGGTATTGCTGTTGGTGGGCATTGTATTCCAGTGTATCCGCGTTTATATTTATCTACAGATCCGGATGCGTCTGTGGTGCGTACTGCTCGGAGTTACAATGCGCAAATGCCAGAGTACGTGGTTTCCCGTATTTCTCAGCTACTTGGCGATTTATCTGGCCAAAAAGTTGCAGTTTTGGGTGCCTCATACCGTGGGGGAGTAAAAGAAACTGCTTTTTCTGGAGTCTTTGCCACAGTTGATGCACTCCAGGCTCGTGGAGCGGAAGTTGTTGTACACGATCCAATGTACAAAGATGAAGAATTAGAAAAATTCGGTTGGGCTCCATACCACTTCGGTGATACGGTGGATGTTGCTGTAGTTCAAGCTGATCATGAAGAATATCGGAAGATTTCCCCCGCAGATTTACCTGGGGTGAAATTGATATTTGATGGACGACGAATTACTTCGGCAGAACTATGGCAAGGTGTTCCACGTATTGTTATCGGGGATGCTTCATAAGATTTTCCTTAACAATTAATATAGGAGGGGGACTAGTCCCCCTCCTATATTCTTATATTAATCTACTGCTTGATAGACATCTTGCCCTTTTGCTTAAGAATCTTGGTTAGCCTTAAATATTTTTTCCCAAGATTCAACTGAGCTGAGTTCACGTGCTGCAGCTTTATACCTTGCAGATAAAGAATCCCAATTGCGTTCTACATTTTTGGCTAGCATGTACGCTTGCTTTAAAAGCTTACGAAATTTTTCTTGGTCATGTTGATAGAGCATTTTTCCAGAACCGTCAGCTGCACCTACCAGAACACTCTTGTATTTTGGAATTCTCCACCACATTGCATCTTGCTTACCGAATTCACTCTCTGGAGCCAATTCTTTTGCAGAACTACGGAACCAATGTAGTGTGCCATTTTTTAAAGTGAATAATGCAAGTTTAATCCCTTTTGGATATTCAAGTGCCCGTGAATCATTTTCCGGATTAGTATCACTTAGCAACTTAATAGATGGAAGTTCACGGTTAGAGGCGGTGCGTGGTTGTGCCGGGTCACTTGGTTTGTAGACCTTCGTTTCTGGAAAGTCTTTTGCGAGTGCTCTTGCATTTGGCATAACCTCGAGCACTGTTTCAATTAGATTTTCTGGACCAGCTAGAACATCGCGCCAAGCATTTACAGAAAGTTGAGCAGCGTAATACTGCATGTTTAGTAGCTTTTTTACATCTTGCCGATAACTATTCTGTATTAAGCGACCAGATTTTCGCTGGGTTGAATGGAGTAGTCCTGCGATTAGTTTATTGCGAGTATGGAAGTATGCTTGCCAATCTTGTGAATCGTCTTTATCAAGCCAAGACATGTGCCATAAACAAACTCCGGGCAGTGAAACAGTGCGATAGCCAGCTGCTTTTGCGCGAAGACCGTACTCTGCGTCGTCCCATTTGATAAAAAGTGGCAAGGATAGTCCGATATCGGCAATGATTTTCTTTGGTATAAGACACATCCACCAGCCGTTGTAATCAGAATCCAAGCGTGCATGCATCCAAGGAGTTTGACGAAGATTCGACTGGCGAAAGTCATGACGGTGTTGCTCTGGGAAACTTGGTCCCCAAAGGAATGGCAAAGGATCAATTTGTTCAGCCCACGCATGAATCACAGGTTTATCTAAAAGGTCAAACATGTGTCCGCCAACGATGGTTGGATTGCGGCTAAACCTGCCAAATTGTAGTGCGCGTAAAGCACTCTCGGGTTCAAATTCAATATCGTCGTCAAGAAGCAGCAGGTAATCGGTATTATCCAACTTTAAAGTTTCATACATTGCCCGAGAAAATCCTCCGGAGCCGCCCAAGTTTCCTTGATTAATAACTCGCAGTTTCGCTCCGAGATCTTTTGCAATTGCGGGGAACTCAGCTTCATCTTGAACTTTTATCGTCCCTTGGTCTACTAAAAGAATTTGATCAATTTCTGAGAGTAAACCTACTTCAGAAGCTACTGCTTGCAATGTTTTTACACAGTAGTCGGCCTTATTGTAAGTGCACATTCCAAGACTAAGTTTTCCAGTATTGACTGGAGTATCAGGGGTGATCCAGGCTCCGGAATTAAGAATTAAATCTTCAGTTCCAGCGCTTAAATCGAACCAGTACCATCCGCCGTCTCCGAATTTATCTAGTTTTAGGCTGAAGTTTAGTTCGATATTTTCGCCAGAAACTAGTTGGGTTGCGACGCGTTGTTGTTGCCCGGCTTGGTTGGAACGATACACGGTTACTGTTCCGTGGCCAGTTAGATTAAGATTCAGAGTAAGATTTTCTACTACTGTCCAGCGTTGCCAATAAGATGCTGGAAAGGCATTAAAGTAAGTTGCAAACGATACACGTTTCCCAGAACGAATTCGGGAACTAAAACGAGAGATTACATCGTCAATTCCAGGAATCGATGTTAAACGTACCGGGTGGTAGCCAACTTGCGTCCAAATATCAGCATCAACGTACAGAGGTAGTACGTCTGAATCCATATTCGCTGGAAATACAATGTTTTGTAGTACCGAAGTCATGATTCTCCCAACTCAACTATATGTTGAGTAATAGTCTATCTAGAGTGGAGAATATCTGCGTGATTACTACAGCTAATTAGATATTTACCTCTAATTTTCTTCTCGCATGATGGCGACGCACTCTTCAACAGGACCGTCATTAATGATTTTTCCGCGCTCGAGGAGTATTCCACGAGTGCAGAGTTCAGTCATTAGGTTCAAATCGTGAGAGACAATTACCATTGTTTTTCCGTTTTCTTGTAACTCACGAATTTTTTTAATGCACTTGCGTTGGAATGGCTCATCTCCAACAGCTAGAATCTCATCAATTAAAAAGATATCGGGGTCTGTATGTACGCAAACAGAAAAAGCAAGCCGTAAAAACATTCCAGAAGAATAAAATTTCACTTCAGTATCAATAAATTTTTCAATCTCTGAAAATGAAACAATATCATCGAAAACTTCATCAATTTTTTCTTTGCTTACGCCAAGAATAGCTGCATTTAGGTAGATATTTTCACGTCCTGTGAGATCAGGGTGGAAACCTGCGCCAACTTCAATTAATCCAGCAACTGTTCCTTTATATTTGATAATTCCAGAAGTTGGTTGGAGCACTCCGGAGATCAGTTTTAGAATTGTTGATTTTCCTGATCCGTTAAATCCAAGGAGCGCAATGGTTTCTCCGCGATTAATTGTGAAAGAAACGTTGTCTAAGGCGCGAAATTGTTCCCCACTCGGGGTGCGCTTGCGGGTTAGGGTGCGCACAAGGCGGTCTTTTAACGTGTAGATATGTTTAAACGCAAATTCTTTTACAATATTTTCCGAAACAATTACTGGCTCTTTCGCAGAGCTTTCAAGAAAGTCAGGTTTTGCTATTTCATCTGAGTTTTTTGTCATTATAGCTCCTGTGCGAATCGTGGATCGATTCGGCGGAAGACCCGTTCTCCGAAAAGTAAAGTAATTATAGATACTGCGAAAGCGATAACAGTCCAGATTCCTAAATGGGGTAATCCGGCATTGATACTTGAAGCAGCATCTAAAGTTGGAACCCAAAATGCATAGTGAAATAGTTCAGTGCCAATAGTAATTGGGTTTAATAAGTACAGGTACCAAAGGAATTCTAGTTTTCCAGAAAACACATCGCTTACCATATGCACTGTGTAAAGAATCGGGGAAGCCCAGGTAGCAATCATCAGCAGTAAATCGACAAAATTTTCTGTATCTCTGAAAAGAACGTTTAATGCTGACGAGAGAAGGGCAATACCTAGTGAGAAGATTGCTATTATCCCAAACCCAGCAAATGCTGCTAGGAGATTGGTGATTCCAGGTCGCCATGAGAAAAGTAGGGTTCCTAGTAAGAGAATTAGAATTTGAGGTAGAAAATGCACGATAGCTACACGTAGTACAGCTACCGGGAAAAGCTCCCTCGGTAAGTAAATTTTCTTTACTAAATCTTTGTTATAGACAATAGATCTGCTACCTTGGCCGATAATTTCATTTACAAAATTAATTAAGATAATTCCTGAGAACATATAAATTACGTAATTTGGAATCGCTCTTCCCATTCCCATGAAATGACCAATTACTAGGAAGAATACTAAAAACTGAGTTGCTGGTTTTGCGTATGACCAGAGCATGCCGAGATAAGATCCGCGGTATCTGACGCGAATTTCTTTTCCAACAATCAGTGAAAGTAGGTAGCGGTGTGCAAGCACTCCACGTAATCCCTGAGACTTTCCAGGGATTACGTATTCATCGGAAGTTTGCGTAGTCATTTTTTAGGAGAGTTTCATTTCTGTGAGTTCGTTACGGAAGAATGGTGCGATGATGTTATCTACACGAGACATAGCACTTGCAATGGCCATATGCATATCAAGGTATTTATAAGATCCAAGGCGGCCTCCAAAGAGAACATTTGGTTCCTGAAGTGCGAGTTCTTTATAGGAGAGATACTTCTCGCGGTCCTCAGTTTTATTAATAGGGTAGTAAGGTTCGTCGTCTTGGTTTGCAAAGCGCGAATATTCATAGGCGATTACTGTTTTGTCTTTTGGATAGTAATCGCGTTCTGGATGGAAATGGCGGAATTCGTGAATTCGGGTGTATGGAACGTCTAAGTCGCCGTAGTTCATGACGGAAGTTCCTTGGAAATCACCTGTGTTTAATACTTGCCAATCAAGATCGATTGTTCGCCATCCGAGGTTTCCGAGACTGTAATTGAAGTAACGGTCGATTGGGCCGGTGTAAACAATCGGTAGCTGTCCAACGGTTGCTTTCTGGCCAAGGGGATTATTTTCATCAAAGAAGTCACTATTTAATGTTACTTCGATGTTCGGATGATCAACCATCCGCTCAAGCCATGCGCCATAGCCATCGGTTGGGAGGCCTTCCCAAGTGTCATTGAAGTAGCGATTATCGTAATTAAAGCGTACGGGGAGACGGCTAATAATTGAGTCTGGAAGATCGATTGGATTGGTTTGCCATTGTTTTGCTGTGTATCCTTCGAAGAAGGCTTCGAAGAGAGGGCGCCCAACCAGAGAGATACCTTTTGTTTGGAAATTAGATACGTCGTCGATACTTACTTCTTGTGCTTGCTGCGCGATTAATTCTTTTGCTTGGTCCGGTGTGTATGCGGAGCGGAAGAATTGATTGATGGTTCCGAGGTTTACCGGCATAGGATAAACCTCGCCTTTAACTGTGGAATAGACCTTGTGTACGTAGCTGGTAAAGCTGGTAAATTCATTTACATAGTTCCATACTCGTTCATTTGAAGTATGGAAAAGATGAGCCCCGTAGCGGTGTACTTCAATCCCAGTTTCTGGATCTGCTTCAGAATATGCGTTTCCACCGAGATGATTACGGCGATCAATGAGTGCAACTTTAATGCCTTGTTTCGCCATTGTGTCGGCTACGGTTAGGCCAAAAAGTCCGGTACCCACAATCAGTAAGTCTGCGCTCATATTTATCTCACTATCTCTTCGGTATTACGAGCATTATTCTTATGATATCTAAGAAATTGCTGTCTTCCATGAGGTGAGGAGAGATTGTGCGTATCGATAATAGTGTTACTTCCAGTGATAGCTGTAGAGTAGCCCGGAATTGTTAATTGCATATAAGGTATTGGGGGCTTCTCCGAAATCGCCGAGGAGCAATTTCTTCATTGAACCCCATCCTTTTCCAATTTTAGTGCCAAAACTAATTCCTTCTTCTGTAAAGCGGAAGCTGTATAAATCACCATTGTTTTGGATCGCTACGATATCGCTATATCCATCCAAATCCCAATCTCCGACATAGGTTGCAGCAGTCAAATCAGGTCGTTTTCCTAAGGATCTTGGAGTGAGGAATGTTCCGCTGCCATTTGTTGGGTAAAGGCGTGCTTCTCCGAGAGAATTTATGGTGATAAAAGCTGGTTTTTTATTCATCCCAGATTGTGCAAGGGTGATCGATTTAAAGGATTGCCAGCCTTTTCCGATTTTCTGTGGTATTTCAAATCCTCCGTTACCATTTCCGGGATAGAGTAATAAATCGCCAGTGGTGGTTCGTCCAACGATGTCTAAAAATTCATCGCCGTTAAAGTCCACTCCCATATAGAGATCTGCAAAACTGCCCCATCCACGTCCGATTTTTTGTGGCGCTTCCCAGAGATTACTTTCTTTGCCGTTGTAGAGTATTAACTCACCATTTTGATTCCGCAGAATCAAGTCGGCAAATCCATCGGAAGTAAAGTCTCCCGCGCCCCAAACATTAGTTCCTGGCCAGCCTTTACCAACTTGTTTAGAACTGATAGCAAGATATGCAATGCCTACGAACTCTGGATCCGGTAAAATAGGAGGATTGACAGTACTGGTCGCTTTCTCGGAAATTATTTTTGCAACATTGGCTCTAATATCTCCAAGACGGTCATAGATGAGTCCTGGGCAAGCGGTTGAACCAACGTCTTTATGTCCCGCAATTACATTGGTGGTGATATCTGTTGTTGTGGTCCATTTCCCAAAAGGATTAATCCCGGCCATATCGAATTGCCATGCCAAGATGTTTTCAATGGCAGTAATCGAAGCATTACTTGGTTGGACTCCGTTTATGTATGAACCGAGCACAGAAATGCCAACAGAGTAAGTGTTTGCATTGGCTGCATGAGCTCCCTGTACCATTTGTCCAGGGGTGGCGGTAAGAGATCCGCTGCGTCCTTCATAGATGACGCCGTATTTATCTACTAAGAAGTTGTACCCAATATCACCCCATCCGAGAGTTATCGCATGATACTGGAAAATGCTGCGAACAATTCCTGGGGCTTGCGCTGCGGTGTAAACATTGTTTCCGGCAGTGTGGTGAATGACTGCGCCTTTCAGCGGGTAAGCTTTCGGGGACCAAGTAGCTTTGCCAGCACCCCATTCGCTGCGACTGACAATCTTTGGTGCAAGTGAATTGGACAAGCTTGTCGTTTGGGCAAGAGTGTTTGCGGTGAAAGCTGCTTCTGTTGTGGCTATGCCGCTTTCAGGGAG
>JAXFDG010000019.1:0-12880 GCA_034173665.1 Arcanobacterium sp. | reverse complement strand
ATAGCTTCCATCATACCTTTAGATGCTGAGATACAATTTTCTTGAGCAAATGAAAGGAATGGACATGGGTAGTTCACAACTGTCAGGTGATTGGAATCGTGATTCACGACGTCGAGTCTTATTAAAACTTTCTGGTGAAGTTTTTGGCGGGGGTGAAGTCGGTCTTGATACTCATGTTCTTACCCGGATTAGCAACGAAATTGCTGCAGCGGTAAAAGACGGCGTGCAAGTTGGTGTCGTAGTGGGTGGAGGAAATTTCTTCCGTGGTGCAGAGCTGCAAGAAAGTGGAATGGATCGAGCTCGTGCCGACTATATGGGAATGCTTGGAACTGTAATCAATGCTGTTGCTCTGCAAGATTTCTTGGAGAATGCAGGAGTTCCGTCACGTGTTCAGACGGCAATCACAATGGCGCAAGTAGCGGAGGCTTATATTCCGCTACGGGCAATTCGGCACTTAGAAAAAGGCCGGGTAGTTATTTTTGGTGCCGGTGCAGGAATGCCGTTCTTCTCTACCGACACTGTTTCCGCGCAGCGAGCTTTGGAACTCCGCTGCGATGAACTATTAGTTGGTAAGAATGGTGTAGACGGCGTGTATACAGCTGATCCACGACGAGATTCTTCTGCTGTAAAACTTGACTCGGTAACTTATGAAGACGCCTTACGAAAAGGTCTAAAAGTTGTTGATGCCGCAGCGTTTTCTTTGTGTCAAGACAATGGTTTGACCATGCGTGTATTTGGAATGACTGAAGCAGAGAACGTGACCCGTGCATTACGCGGGGAAAAGATTGGAACCTTGGTTACAAACGGAGAAAAGTAAAGTAACACGCACGCAATCCTGCAATATCGGTAGTAGTTTCCCGAATTGGTAGTAGTTTTTCGAAGTTACTGAACCTGATATTGAAGTTTTCATAGTTCAAATTAAAGAAAGTTTCCGATAAACTTTCTGCTTTCTGGCTTGCTTTACGAAAACTCAGTAAGCTAGAGGGAAAGACCCCTAGTTGAGACTAGATACAACTAATAAGGAATCATGATGATCGAAGAAGTAATGCTCGAAGCTGAAGAGAAGATGGAAAAAGCTCTCGAAGCTGCTCGCACTGAATTCTCAAAGATTCGTTCTGGTCGTGCTAACCCAGAACTTTTCACGTCCCTAATCGTGGAGTATTACGGCGCGCCAACTCCGCTTCAGCAACTCGCAACGGTATCGATTCCAGAAGCGCGAACTGTGCTGATCACCCCTTACGATCGAAGCGCGATGAAGGATATTTCGCGTGCTATTTCTGAGTCTGATCTTGGTGTGAATCCAACGGATGATGGTCAAGTTTTGCGTATTAATATGCCGGCGTTAACTGAAGAACGTCGTCGTGATTACGTAAAGTTAGCAAAAGGTAAGGCTGAGGATAGCCGTGTAGCCGTGCGCAATATTCGTCGCAAAGCCAAAGATGAACTTGATCGAATTAAGAAGGACGGCGAAGCAGGCGAAGATGAAGTCGATCGCGCTGAAAAAGAATTAGACGTTCTTACCAAGAAATTTGTGGAACAAATCGACGCAATCTTGGATGGTAAAGAAAAAGAACTTATGGAGATGTAAGTTCGGTGAATACACAACCTTCATTAGTGGGGCGAGGGAAGGAAAATTTCTCTCGCCTCGCGCCACATCCTCCTGCTCCACCACGAGAATCAAATTCGCGTGCAGGTCGTAACGTTCCTGCAGCCACAGCCACAGCATTTGCTCTCATCGGTATAGTTGGGCTGACGCTATTTTTCCAAATCCAATTATTTATTGGTTTGGTAGCAGTGTTTTTAACTCTTGCACTTTGGGAATACGCGGGAGCTGTGCTGAATAAACAGATTCGGATTCCGTTTATTCCGCTAGCAATTGTGCAGCTTACAATGATTTTTTTGACATGGAATTTCGGGCTTACTGCAGGTTTTTTAACTTTTGTACTTGGCTCTTTTTTGACTGTTGTCTATGTGCAACTAGTCGATAAGGCTCTTTTGAAAACACTGCCGATTGGTATTTTTGGTATCGCCTGGATTGGTCTTTCTGGAATGTTTGCTGTGGCAATGGCAGGATTACCGGTTGGCCCGCAGCTTTTAACTGCAGCGATTCTTTTACCAATTGCAAATGATACTGGCGGCTGGTGTGCTGGTGTTTTGTTTGGGAAGCATCCGATTTTGCCAAGAATTTCGCCGAAGAAATCTTGGGAAGGCTTACTTGGGTCATTCTTGCTGTGTCTTTTAGCGGCATATCTTGGAATGGGGTTAATGCTCGGACTATCTTGGCCTTGGATAATTGGATTCGCCGTGGTCACGCCAATTTTGGCAACTGCGGGAGATTTTGCTGAATCAATGATTAAACGTGAATTAGGGATTAAAGATATGGGATCAATTTTCCCGGGTCACGGTGGAGCTTTAGATCGGATTGATTCTTTATTATTCTGCGCTCCAGCTTTTTATATGATTTATTTAGTCTCGCAAGGTTTATTGTGATTGGTGGTAAAAGATGAAGAAGCAGGTTCGTCCGCGTGTGGAGCAAGGTCCGCGGCCAACTCTGAGCTTCACTGAACAGAAAACTGGTAAGCCGCCAAAACATTTTGCTGATTACAGTTTTTCACAGCGACAAGATCTCCTTGTAGATTTGGGATATCCAAAATTTCGTGCCGCGCAATTATCGCAACACTATTTTGTGAATCACCAGGTTGATCCGGAACTTATGACCGACCTTCCAGCGCAAAACCGCGAAGAGCTAGTGGAAAAAGTTTTCCCTCCTTTGATTACAAAGGTCAAGGAACAAATTGCCGACGGCGGAGACACGATCAAGATTCTGTGGCGATTATTTGACGGTGTTGTTGTTGAATCTGTTTTAATGAAATACCCAGGCCGAGCCACGCTCTGTATTTCTTCGCAGGCAGGTTGTGGAATGGCTTGTCCTTTTTGTGCAACCGGTCAAGCTGGTTTGACGCGTAATCTTTCCACAGCAGAAATTATTGAACAATTACGCGAAAATATTTTGGTGGCTGAGTCCGGCGTTTTTGGCGAACCAGTAAGATTATCAAATATTGTTTTTATGGGAATGGGTGAGCCACTAGTAAATTTCCCGGCGGTTAGCGCGGCCTTGGAAAGAATGGTTCGTCCTGCTCCGGAAGGTTTTGGAATTTCAGCACGTAATATTACTGTCTCAACTGTTGGGCTTGTGCCGGTTATCGATAAACTTGCTGCTTTGGATATTCCAGTAACTTTAGCTGTTTCTTTACATGCACCTGACGACGGCTTGCGTGATGATTTAATTCCGATAAATTCCCGCTATAAAGTTGGTGAATTATTAGATGCAGCTAGACGATATTTCCGTTCTAATGGCCGACGCGTGTCAATTGAGTACGCTTTGATTAAAGATATGAATGATCATAAATGGCGTGCAGAATTATTGGCCCATGAATTAAATTCGCGCGGGAAGGGCTGGGCGCATGTTAATCCAATTCCACTGAACCCTACTCCTGGAAGTATTTGGACTGCAGCAACTAAAAAAGCTGAGCGAGAGTTTGTGCAAACTTTATTAGATGCAGGAATTTCGACAACGGTTCGTGATACTCGAGGCTCTGATATTGATGGTGCGTGCGGGCAGTTAGCTGCCGAAGCTGTGGATCGTGACAATGTTGCACGCCGTGCCGCCAAAGCACAGGCTGCAGTTGATGCACGAATTGCAAGTCATCGTGAGCGCCCAGAAAATTTAGATGAAATTTTGCAAGAGGCAAAGAGTTATGGAGAAGCGGAATAATGGTAGATATGTTTAAGCGTGTTGGAATATTGCGCTATGGATATCATCGGAAAGATGTTGAAAGTTTTTTTGAAAAAGCTAAGCAAGCCTACGCAAATGGTGAAGCTGCCGTAAATCTAGATGAAAACACAGTTCGCGCAGCAGGATTTAGATGGGTTCGTAATGGTTATGAACCGCGTAGCGTTGATGCCGCTCTTGATCGTTTAGAGATGGCTTTTATCCAACGTCGTCGGGCAAAAGTGATGACGAGTGTTGGCGAAGAAGCATGGCTTGAGGCAACATACGAACAAGCTTCGAGTTTATACCCAAGAATGTTGCGTCCGCTAGGTTCACGTTTTGCCGATGCTGAAGGTATTGGTTATGCAAAAACTGAAGTGGATGAGTTTGTTAATAAAATTGCGGCATACTTTGACGGGAAAACACAACTAACTGCAAAAGAAATTCGTAGTGCCACTTTTCCTCGAGCTAAAGGGGATAAGGCATATAGTGAAGCAGTAGTGGATGCGTATCTTGATCGTGCTGTTTCAATTTTAGTAGCAGTTGAATAATTTACCTTTAGAAAATCTTGAATAACCGCTTCTGCTGTAGGGACTGAGATTCAGTGGAATTGAGTGAGTTTAGTTTAATTTACATCTGAGTAGATTTACTTTAGTTATTAGCTCAGCTTTGATTTAGTTATTTTGTGGGTTCAAATTGTTTACAACAATTAAATCCAATTTGCTGACAACAGGAGCTTTACAACAGTATTGGAGTAGATAAATGCGGAAAGTCATTGTTCTCGGTTCTACAGGGTCAATCGGAACCCAAGGGCTCGACGTCATTTCTCAATTTCCAGGCGAGTATTCCATTCTTGCTTTAGGCGCAGGAGGTGGAAATACTGAGCTGCTTGCGCAACAGGCAGCTACTTTTGCAGTTCCTGTGGTTGGTATTGCTAATGCTTCTGGCGTTAATACTTTTCGTGATTACTGGAATGAGATGTATCCAGAGCAACCCTGCCCAGAAATATTTGCTGGACCAGAAGCAATGACTGATTTGGCGAAGCTGGGCGACGCGCAATCCGTGGTATTAAACGGAATTACTGGGTCGATTGGGCTAAAACCAACTCTTGCAGCTTTAGAAAGTAATGCCACTTTGGCTTTAGCTAATAAAGAATCATTAGTAGCTGGGGGAGCATTGGTGGCACAAGCAATGCAGCGTCCAGCGCAGATTGTGCCAGTTGATTCGGAGCATTCGGCAATTTATCAGGCACTCCGCTCAGGTCGGCATAATCGCGGTTTAACCGCAGAAAATATTGATGGCACTACTGAAGTGCGGAGATTGATTTTGACTGCTTCTGGTGGGCCATTTTTTGGTAAAACTCGGAGCGACC
Organism: Arcanobacterium sp.; assembly: GCA_034173665.1. GTDB lineage: Bacteria > Actinomycetota > Actinomycetes > Actinomycetales > Actinomycetaceae > Arcanobacterium_A. The sequence goes on along the minus strand of JAXFDG010000019.1, from coordinate 7,736 downwards.
TAACGAAGGTCACTCCGGAAGAAGCGCTTAATCACCCAACTTGGGCTATGGGACCAGTGGTTACGATTAATTCTTCAACTCTGATGAACAAAGCTTTGGAGTTGATTGAAGCCGCTATTTTATTTGATATTTCGCCAAAAGACATTGTTCCAGTGGTCCATCGGCAATCGGTGATTCATTCAATGGTTGAATTTGTAGACGGGTCAACTATTGCGCAGGCTTCACCGCCTGATATGAAGCTGCCAATTGCGCTTGGACTCTCTGCTCCTGTTCGTTTTGCTGGTATCTCTGTTCCTTGTGCTTGGGATGCTCCGGTACAGTGGACTTTTGAACCAGTAGATCATGAAACTTTTCCGGCTTTGCGCCTTGCACAAACAGCTTTGGAAACTTCATCTTTACATCCGGCCGTCTTAAATGCGGCAAATGAGGAAGGCGTACAAGCTTTTATTTCTGGACGTCTTGGATATCTTGAAATTATTGAAATTGTTGAAAAGGTGCTTCATGAATTTTCAACGGCTCCAAGTTTTAGCGGGGCAAATTTAACGGCACAGACTTTACACCTCGAGACGGTTCTGGAAGCAGAATCATGGGCCCGAGTTACTGCAAATACTTTGATTTCTCAGCGTGGTTAATTGTGGCAATATTTGGAATTTTAATTTTTATTTTTGGGCTTCTGGCTTCGGTTGCGATTCATGAGTTAGGGCATTTAATTCCGGCGAAAAAATTTGGAGTAAAAGTTTCGCAATACTTTATTGGATTTGGTCCGACTCTGTGGTCCACACATCGTAACGGTACTGAGTATGGATTAAAAGCGATCCCATTGGGTGGTTTTGTGGCTTTAAATGGAATGCTTGCTCCAGCGCGTCCGGGGACTCGCCTCCAGAAAGCTGATGGAACGCTTACTATGGCTGAGCAGGCTCGTCGAGATTCAGCTGCGGAATTGGCGCCCGGAGAGGAACATCGAGCATTTTGGCGATTAAGTGTGCCAAAGAAACTTGCTGTAATGTTTGGCGGCCCATTAACAAATTTAGTCTTGGGGATTATTTTATTTTCAATAGCTCTGGTAGGTATTGGTCTACCGACTCTTTCGAATCAGGTGAAAGAAGTAACGCAGTGTCTGCCAAATGCGGTGCAAACAACGGCGGAATCTACTGCAGAATCTCTAGTTTCGAGTGAATGTGATGCCGCCCAAGAATCGCCAGCCGCTAAGGCTGGTCTTCTACCAGGGGATGTCATCATTTCTTGGGGTGGAGTCACAACAGATTCGTGGGAAGCAGTAACAGCAGAAATTTCCAATAGCGAAACGAAACCAATTCCGGTTGAAATTCTTCGAGGTAACGAAAAGCTACAGCTTACAGTTGCTCCGGTGCTTATGGAACGTCAAATAATTATCGACGGCGTAGTACAAGTGGATGCGAACGGTGAGCCAATCTTGAAAGAGCAACCTTTTGTTGGAATTTCACCAAAAATTACACGAGAGCAAACTACACTATCAGAAGTTCCACAACAAATTTGGACAACTGTTGCGGGGACGGCAAAACTTATTGCGGTCTTACCGATGAAACTTTGGGAGACTGCCACAACTTTGATCACTGGAGCTGAGCGTGACCCGCAAGGAGTCGTAGGTTTAGTTGGTATTGCTGATCTTGCCGGTTCAATCACGGCAAGTGATGTTACAGAATATAGTGTTTGGGATCGTGCCGGTGATTTTCTGCTCTTGCTCGGTTCGCTGAATTTAACTCTTTTTATCTTTAATATGCTGCCATTACTCCCATTAGATGGAGGCCATATTTTAGGCGCATTAATTGAAGGAGCGCAGCGGAAATACGCAAAATTACGTGGAAAACCAGATCCGGGAGCTTTCGATACTGCTAGATTGCTTCCATTTAGTAATTTTGTGGTGGCTTTCTTTATCTTTATGACCTTATTGCTCGTTGTTGCAGATATTGTGAACCCAATATTTTGATTTTTTGCTCACCGCCTACGAAGTACCCGAAACCGATGAAACAGTGGAATAATAATGTATGTGAATAATCCAATTGCTCTCGGTATCCCAAAAGTAAAAGAAGAGCCAATGCTCTTGGCTCCGCGGCGAAAGACTCGCAAGATTAAAGTCGGCGATGTTTATGTTGGAGGGGACGCTCCGATTTCGGTGCAGTCAATGACCACAACAAAAACTCACGACATCGGGGCAACTCTGCAGCAGATTGCTGAACTCACTGCTGCTGGTTGTGATATCGTGCGTGTTGCCTGCCCAACTGATAAAGATGCGGATGCGTTAAAGATTATTACGCAACAATCAAATATTCCTGTTGTTGCAGATATTCACTTCCAGCCACGGTATGTTTTTGCAGCAATTGAAGCTGGCTGTGGTGTGCGTGTAAATCCGGGAAATATTAAGAAATTCGACGATAAGATTCCAGAGATCGCGGCGGCTGCGCGAGCTAATGGAACCGCAATGCGAATTGGTATTAATGCTGGTTCACTCGACCCGCGACTTTTGCAAAAATACGGGAAGGCTACTGCGGAAGCTCTTGTGGAATCGGCAGTAATGGAAGCACGTCTCTTTGAAGATGCCGGATTCTATGATTTTGCAATTTCTGTGAAACACCACGATCCGGTAGTAATGGTTCGGGCTTATGAATTGCTTTCTGAGGCAGGGGATTGGCCGCTACATCTTGGAGTGACTGAAGCAGGTCCGGCATTCCAGGGAACGATTAAGTCTGCGGTTGCTTTTGGAGCATTACTTTCTAAAGGTATTGGTGACACGATTCGTGTTTCGCTTTCTGCTCCGCCGGTGGAGGAAGTGAAGGTTGGAGAACAGATTCTTCGCTCTTTGAATCTGCGTCCAAAGCAGCTTGAAATTGTTTCATGTCCTTCTTGTGGTCGTGCACAGGTGGATGTATATACCTTGGCTGAGAAAGTTACTGAAGGATTGAAAGACGTTACTTTCCCATTGCGCGTTGCGGTTATGGGATGCGTGGTAAACGGTCCAGGTGAAGCTCGAGAAGCGGACCTCGGCGTCGCTTCTGGTAACGGTAAGGGCCAGATTTTTGTGCAGGGCAAAGTTGTGGAAACGGTGCCAGAAGAAGAAATCGTAGAAACACTTATTCGTCGTGCAAGGATTGTGGCTGAGGAACTTGGGTTACAAGAAGACCCAGATGCAAGTCCTGAAGTGATTGTGTAATTATAATGTTGCAACTTTTGCGCTCGCGTTCCCGAGCGCGATTGCGACCATTGAGGTCTTCAGAAAGAGCAATGGCTCTTGGCTTATGCGAACGTAATCCGGTGGAAACAGTAATGATTCATGCGCGATTGCAGGCTTCACAAGTGGCTCGGGAACCAAATATTATTGCTGCTTTTGATCGAGAAGGTCAGTTGGTCGGACTTTGTTTAAATGAAGCAAATATTATTCCGTGGAATATTCCTGAAGATTTACGTCTAAAGCTTGCGAAGATTTTGCAAAAACGCAAAGGGCGAGTAAATTCTTTGGTCGGTCCAGCTCGGGATGTACTCCCAATTTGGGAACTCTTAAAAAAATCCGGTTGGAAAGCTTTTGATGAGCGCCCGAAACAGCTGCTAATGCAGTATTTTGAAAGTCCGCAACAAGAGCAAACTTTAGTGCGGGTGCGACAAGCGCAAGCGAAAGATTTTCCAGAAGTTTTTCCGGCAGCAGTGGAAATGTTTTTTGCAGAACTTGGATATGACCCGACTGCTAGCGGAGACGCGTATTATCAGCACGTACATCAATTAATCAGAAATCGGCGAACATTTATCCGCGAGCAGAATCTTCTGACCGGGAAAAAATTAGTTTTTAAAGCAGATATTGGCACACAATCTACAACGGTTGCCCAAATTCAAGGAGTGTGGACCCACCCTGATTTCCGTGGGCAGGGGATTGCGACGGCGTCAATGCGCGAGATTGCGCGATATATTCGCAAAGATAGTGGTCGTGAAGTTTCGCTTTACGTAAATGATTATAATTTTGGCGCGATTCAAGCATATTTGCGGGCAGGTTTTCGGACCGTCGGGGAATTTTCGACGATCCTTCTTTAAGATAGGGCGATTCTCCTTTAAGATAGTTTGAAGTGAAGATAACTGAAAGGACCATTCATGGCACTGCATAAAATGAGTGAACTCTTTGTTCGCACTTTGCGTGAGAACCCAGCTGATGCCGAAGTGGAGTCACATAAGCTCCTCGTTCGCGCGGGTTACATTCGCCGAGTTTCTCCCGGAGTTTACACGTGGCTGCCGCTTGGTCTGAAGGTTTTGCGTAAAGTTGAAGCAGTGATTCGGGAAGAAATGGATCGCGCTGGAGCTCAAGAGGTACTTTTCCCGGCTTTGCTTCCACGTGAACCTTATGAGGCAACAAATCGTTGGGAGGAATATGGTCCGAACTTATTCCGTCTCAAGGATCGTCGGGATAACGATTATTTGCTTGCGCCAACGCATGAGGAAATGTTCACCCTAATCGTGAAAGATCTTTATAGTTCATATAAAGATCTTCCTGTGACCATTTATCAGATTCAGAATAAGTACCGTGACGAGGCTCGTCCACGCGCTGGCTTGATTCGAACCCGTGAATTTTTAATGAAGGATGCTTACTCCTTTGATATCGACGACGAAGGCTTAGCGCGTTCTTATGATTTGATGCGCGAGGCATATAAGGCTGTGTTCACTCGCTTAGGTGTGCCTTTCGTAATTTGTGCGGCAACTTCTGGAGCAATGGGCGGATCTCGTTCGGAGGAGTTCCTCTTCCCATGCGCTATTGGAGAGGATACCTTTGTTTCTTCTCCAGGTGGATATGCAGCTAATACCGAGGCGGTGACAACTCCACCGGTTCCTGAACAGGATTATGCAAATGTTCCTGCTCCAGAGGTTTACGATACGCCAGATTCGACTACAATTGCTGCGCTTGTTGAGGTAGTGCAAGATTTGGCTCCGCGTGCAGACCGTCCTTGGGCAGCGAGCGATACGTTGAAAAACGTGGTGCTTGCAGCGAACCATCCAGATGGTACTCGTGAAGTCTTCGTAATTGGTGTGCCTGGAGATCGTGAAGTTGATGTAAAGCGTGTGGAGGCGAATATGTCTCCGGCTGAAATTGAAGTAGCAACTCCAGAAGATTTTGCTAATCATCCGGAGCTTGTTCCAGGATATATCGGCCCACAGGTGATTGGTCCGAATTCAGCTTTGCGTAAGGTGGACGACGAAGGGCGCATTTCGGGTTCGGTTCGGTACCTTCTTGATCCACATATTGCTCGTGGTTCAACCTGGGTGACTGGAGCTAATGAATCGCAAAAACACGTTGTAAACCTTGTTTATGGTCGTGATTTCGAGGCTGACGGTTTCATTGAAGCTGTCGAGGTTCGTGCGGGAGATGCTGCGCCTGATGGTTCTGGTGAACTTTCAATTGAACGCGGTATCGAAATTGGCCATATTTTTGCGCTTGGGAAGAAGTATGCAAAGGCTCTTGACCTACAGGTGCTTGACCAAGATGGAAAGACCAAGACTGTGACCATGGGATCTTATGGTATCGGTGTTTCTCGAGTGCTTGCAGCTCTTGCGGAACTGAACCACGATGATAAAGGTTTAACTTGGCCAGTTAATGTGGCGCCGGCACAAGTGCAAGTACTTGCTGCAGGTAAGGGTGAGGAACTCTTTGCGAAAGCAGAAGAACTTTCCAAGGAGCTTGTAGCTGCTGGTTACGACGTTATTTATGACGATCGAGCGAAGGCTTCTGTTGGCGTGAAGTTCGCAGATTTTGAATTGCTCGGTGTGCCATATGCATTAGTAGTTGGCCGTGGTTTGCAAAATGGTGTGGTTGAAATTAAGGATCGCCGTGCTGGTACCAGCATCGAAATCCCGGTAGCTGACGCCGTGGCGAAACTGCAGGAGCTACTAGCGCGGTAAACTTAGACTCTGGATACATAGTTTATGGGTTGGATTCTGAGACTAGAATCCAACCCATATTAATATTGAACGCCTTAGCGGGTAGTAGAATATTGGTTGGTCTGGAGAAATTAGACTGAAGATAACGGATATGACAAAACTTTAAGGAAAAACTGATGAACGCCACGTCGTCTACTATTGAACATCAATTAGCTCATCGCTCTATTCGGAAGTGGACAGATGAACCACTTGACGAGGTGCTTCCGACACTTCTTGAAGTTGCCTCTCGGACTGCTTCATCTCATAACTTCCAGATGGCAGGAATAATTCGGATTACTGATCCGCAGATTCGAATTGAGTTGGCAACAATCGCGCAGCAGCCATATCTTGCAAAAGCTCCAGAACTTTGGATTTTCCATGTGGACGCATCTCGTAATGCGCGGATTGGTGCTGAAGCAAATGCTGCAGTTCCAGCTGCAAGTTCTGCAGATGCCTTTTTCCAGGGATTCACTGACGCAGTTTTGATGGCACAAAATGTGGTGAATGCTGCTGAATCACTTGGCTTAGGTACAGTTTTCTTTGGCAGTATTCAAAATGACGCCGAAGCTGTATGCCGCCTGTTAAAAATGCCAGAACTAGTGTTCCCAGCTGTTGGTCTAGGAATTGGTTATCCAGCTCAAGATCCAATTTTGAAGCCACGAATCCCGGTAGAACTACGACTAAGTGAAAATGCATATTCTGCACCTGAGTCTTGGCATGAAGCACTCGCTCAGTATGATACAGATTTAATTGAATACTATAAGGCGCGGAATCCAAAGCTGCCACAGGAGGGCTTTACCACGCAGGTTGCTCATGATCTTGCTGGAGAACTTGCTCGACGATTCTCAATTGCTGAATTTGCCCGCAAGCAAGGATTCGACCTTTAGCGAGAAATTTTTACCAAGAAGAGTGCGCTGCTTTGAAGTAGGGCACTCTTCTCTTTTCCTGAAACTTCAAGAGTGCTCACGGCGTTTATAACTGCGTTATGAAACTGAGTTATTGGGCTCGGTTCTGGGGTGAACTCAAGTGCAAGCGGGGAGCGTTGGTATGAAATTCCGGCAGTGTCAGCACTTTTAAAAATTTCCTCGAGAGAAGCAATTTTTTCTAACAATGTTTTTCGCTGTTCCGGAAGCAGTTTTGCAGCTTCGACTTCAAATAATTGTTGTAAAGCGTTCGCGCTTTGTACAAAATCTTGATTCTGTGCAAGATGGGCAAGGTCGCCGTAATCAAATTCCGCAAGCGTGAGTTCTAATTTATTTGTATCGATAATTTTTTGTGCATGAGTAAAAGCCTCTAGTGTTTGTTTTGCACTCATCGCGGTCAAGGTGGAAATCTTCACCTTTGTAGAATCTGTGTTTTCACTATTCTGATTATTCGTGGTTTGGAAAGTAGTCAAATATTTCTCTGGTAGTAGGGTAGATTCCTCTCCAAACTTGATTAAGGCTTGGGCGAGGGAAGCGGCGTCAATACTGGGGAGTTGTAACTGCAGTTGTGGATTTTTATACCCTTCTGGTGCGCCGTCAGGCCAAGGGACCCAAACACCGTTTAACTCAGTTACCCAAGTTTGTGCCGTATTTGCTAAGTCTGAAAGTTTTAGTGTGTTTGCTGCATGTTCAATTTGAGTAGCTGTAATCGCAAGGTTCTGGCGCTGATCTTCAAAAGCCGAGGGCGTAGCAGGAGTGAGGTCTGGTTTTTCCCAGCGCACTTCCATTGAAATTAACAAAATTGCAAGTATCGCTGCAGCGAAAAATCCCCAGAGTAAGAATTGGACTATTGGCCAGATGCGTTTAACTAATGTTAGTTTTTGC
>JAXFDG010000018.1:0-6926 GCA_034173665.1 Arcanobacterium sp. | reverse complement strand
AGGGCACAGTATTAAAGCAGATAACGTGGATGATGCAACCGTTGGGTATGTAGCTGTTTTGGGTGGTACTGCAACCGTTACTTCAGGGACCGATGCTGATGGTCTTAACGCACAAACTGTTCTTCTCTCAGAAAACGTGCTCACTGTTACTTCGGGAGATGACGGCGTGCACGCAGATCTTGAAATGATTGTTGAAGCAAAGACTTTGACAATTAAGGAATCTGTGGAAGGACTCGAGGCTGCGAATCTGGTGATTAACTTGGGAACAATTTCAGTGACCTCCAGCGATGATGCTTTGAATGCTACCTCAGGTACCACTACTAGTACTCAAGGTGGGGGAATGGCAGCAGAGTCGGGAGTAAATATCGAGATTAATGGCGGCGATATTACTCTCAACTCTGGCGGTGACGGTTTTGACTCGAATGGTAGTGCGACTTTAGCTGGTGGAACATTAATTATTAATGGCCCAACTAATGATGGAAACGGTTCGATTGACGTGAATGGAGAATTTACGGTAACTGGTGGAACTCTCGTGGCGGCTGGATCTGGCGGAATGGCCCAAACTCCGACCAGTACCTCAGGGCAAGGTTGGGTACAGTTTAACGTGAATGTTTCTTCCGGTCAGACTGCGACTTTGAAGGACAGCTCGGGAACAGAAATTTTGAGCTTCACTGCGGTAAAACAAGCGCAAAATATTGTAATTTCTCATCCTGATTTGCAAACTTCGCAGCAATACACTCTTGAAGTAGACGGATCTAGTGCCGGAACTGCTACCGCTGGTCAAAGCACCGGCGGTGGAATGGGTGGTGGAATGCGTGGAAATTCTAATGGATCGGGAATGCAGCCACCTTCAGGCGGTAGAGGAATGCAGCCACCCGCAAATGGTGAACGTCCAGGGGATCGGTCCACAACAACTGATCAAAGCACCACCGAAGGGTGACGAGAAGAAACCTTTGATTGATTAACTCGGATTATTAAAAACCGGTAGGGAAATCTCCCAAGTGGTTCCAGGTTTGAAGTGTGAGTCAACTTTATTAAAAAGTTGCTGTGCTTCTCCCGGATCCATGAGGGAGATTTTTCCGTTATGCCCCTCAACAAGTGCCTTGACGATACTTAAGCCCAAGCCTGTTGAGCCATCCTTCCTTGTACGAGCACTATCAGCACGGACAAAACGATCCATTACTGTTTTTTGCAGTTCTATAGGAATTCCAGGGCCGTTATCGGAGATAAAAATCTTTATCTCTGATTCTTCTTTTGTAATCGCAGTAATGCTTTTAGTTCCTGCTGGAGTGTGGCGCCCGGTGTTTGCGAGAAGATTAGAAAAAACTTGAGTTAAACGATTTGGGTCGCCTAATATCTCCAAGCTTTTTGGAGCGTCCAACCCAGAGGGGCTTGAAGTGTACATCGCAGATTTATTCGAAGCGTCAAGAATTGAGTCTAAGAGTTTATTCTGAGGGGCTTGTGTTCCTGGTTCTGGATTAAGGAACACTAACTCCCAGTGGTAGTCCGGAGCTGAAACTTTTGCATCGAAAACAGCGTTGGTAGCAATCTCTGTTAATTCGCAGGGTTCTTTATGGAGCTCATTGTGCTGATCGAGACGAGCTAACAGAAGTAAGTCTTCGACTAAAGATTTCATTCGTCCTGACTCATGTTCAATTCGATTCAATGCACGAGTCACATTAGAAGTTTCGGAAAGAGCCGGTCCATCAGTTTTTAACAAGTAATTTTGCAGTAGCTCTGTGTACCCAGAGATAGAAGCGAGCGGGGTACGCAACTCGTGTGAAGCATCAGCTACGAATTGGCGTAGTTTTTCTTCCACTTGCGCTCTTTCTTGGAAAGATTTTTCGATATTGCCAAGCATTAAGTTTAATGAGTGGCCAACAAGTCCAACTTCAGTCTCTGGATTATCAATCGGGGAGCGGAAATTTAATGTTCCATCTCCGGTACTGAGGTCTATATTAGAAACACGTCGTGCGGTTTGTGCAACGTCACTTAGCGGCTGCAGTTCTTTGCGAATAATCCAGCCGGCAAAAATAACAATTGAAGATATCGCTAAGGCGGCTGTCCCAATTTGAATTAAAACTGCGTTTCGCACTGCATTTTTGGGTGTGGAAAGTGGTAGTCCGACGATTTTTACGACAGTCGAGTTGTCGCTAGCTGTAGTTTCATTTTTGAGGAATCTATAGCTGCCCAAATCCGGAACTTCTACTGTTTCTAATTCTCCATTTTGAATCTCGGAAAATGTAGCAATTTGCGCTTCGGTCAGCGTTACGGAAGAAAAATCATCAGTGAAATAAGTTGCCGAGAGTGCGCCGTCGGTTAAAACATAATGGATACATCCAGGGCGAGCCCAAGGCACGAAATGAGGGTTCCGAATTGTGTTCGAAGAATTTAAATTATTACCTGTATCTTGTCCGTCTTGTGGGAAATAATTTTGTTCGATATCCGGGGCGGAGATAATTTTCCGTAATTCTTGATCTGTCTGCCCGTAAGCATTTTCGCGGAGAATCAGTACTGCGATTGTGCTGGCGATAAGAATTACGACTGCCGTAATTAGCGTCAAAATAATTACCAGGCGTCCGCGCAGACTTTTTGCAAATTTATATTTTCCAAGATTTTGATGATTGGCAGACATTAGCTATTCTCATTTGTTTTTAAAATGTACCCAACATTGCGGATGGTGTGAATAATTGGCTCACGGCCCTTATCAATCTTCCGCCGAAGATATGAAATATAAAGCTCGACTACATTCGAATTTCCGTTGAAATCAAATTGCCAAACTGCATCTAAAATTTGTGTTTTTGAAACAACCCGCCCGGCATTTTCCATGAGATAGCTAAGTAGTTCGAATTCTTTTGCAGTAAGTTGAATTTGTGTGCCGCCACGAGTTACTTCGTGAGCATCGATGTTCATGTATAAATCACCAAACTCAAGAATTGTTTCTTGCAGTTCAGATTCAACGGGTGCTTGGTGGCTTCGGCGAAGGAGCGCAATTAATCTTGCGGCCACTTCTTTTAGGGAGAATGGTTTAGTGAGGTAATCGTCTCCACCAGCCAGTAACCCGGCAACTTTATCATCAACTGAATCTTTGGCGGTTAAAAATAGTACGGGCAAGCTTGGAAAATCGCGTCGAATTCGTTTCAGGACCTCAAATCCATCTAGACCAGGCATCATGATATCGAGAACGAGCACTTGGGGTTCAATTTTTTTCGCAAGTGAAATCGCGCTAAAGCCATCATTAGCCGTATGAACTTCAAATCCTTCATAGCTTAAAGCTTCTGCGAGGAGATCGGCTAGGAATTCTTCATCGTCAACAACTAGAACCCGAGTTTTTGCTTCGTTTCCCAAATTTTGCGTGGCACCACTGTTGTTGTTCATAAAGGTATCCTATCCAGTGTTTCTGTATTCTGCGAGAGCAGCAAAGTGTGGGCCTGAAGTTTCCACCTATTTTCACTTATCGCTAGTTTTCAAGAATACGTTAGTGCTCTGCTTTGCAAACTTCTATGCTTAATCTATGGATAAAACAAATACGGCAATACATTATGACTTGATTATTATTGGTGCAGGTTCAGGCAATTCGATTCCCGGTCCGGAATTTTCAGATTGGAAGATTGCAATTATTGACTCGGGAAAATTTGGTGGCACCTGTTTAAATGTGGGTTGTATTCCGACCAAAATGTTTGTTTACCCTGCAGATCTGGCATATAACGTGGCAAATGCGGAAAAACTTGGACTTGATTTTCCACCGCCGAAAATTTCTTGGGCAGATATTGTTGAACGTATTTTTCCAAACCGAATTGATCAGATTGCGGCGAGCGGCGAAGCTTATCGGCGTGGTCCTGAGACCCCGAATATCGACGTCTATAATCATCAAGCACATTTCATTGCTCCAAAAACTATTGCCACGGGAATTGATGGAAAAGATTATGTGATTACTGCAGATCAAATTGTTCTCGCGACTGGTTCGCGGCCCCAAATTCCTCAGATTATTGCCGACTCCGGAGTTCGTTACTACACGAATGAAGATGTAATGCGGTTATCTGCTCAACCAAAATCAATGATTATTTTGGGTGGTGGATTTATTGCGGCAGAATTCGCTCATGTTTTTGCAAGCCTCGGAACTGAAGTTACTGTTGTGAATCGTTCACCGATGCTGCGGAAAATGGATGAGGATATTTCTCGTACTTTTAATGAGTTGAATCGGCAACGGTTTAACTTGCACCTTGGGCGCACAGTTGCCGCAGTTGAAAATATTACCGACGGCGTGCGCATGGTTCTCGATAATGGGGAAGTGCTTGAAGCTGAGATTCTACTGGTGGCAACAGGAAGAATCCGAAATTCGGATAACTTGGGATTAGAAGCTGCAGGAGTGGCGGTGCTTCCCGATGGGCGAATCGATGTTGACATTTTTGGACGTTCGCTCAGTGACCCTAATATCTGGGCTTTAGGAGATTTAATTGCTCCGGAAATGTTGAAGCACGTAGCCAATGCTCATGCGCGGACTATTTCTCATAACTTAGAGCAACTTCATGATGGGCAAATGAGTACAGATAACCTCCAGCCTTTACCGCAGATGCCGGTTCCCGCAGCAGTTTTTAGTGCTCCGCAAATCGCGAGCGTGGGATTAACCGAAGCTCAAGCTCTAGAATCTGAATTTACGATTACCGTAAAAATTCAAAAATATGGAGACACTGCTTACGGTTGGGCAATGGAAGATCAGGACAGTTTTTGTAAATTAATCGCGGATCGAAATACCGGGAAATTATTAGGTGCGCATTATCTTGGTCCGCAAGCTTCCACTTTGATTCAGCAAATGATTACAGTGATCACGCATGATATCGATTTACGAGAATATGCTCGATCACAATATTGGATTCACCCAGCTCTAGCAGAGGTCACGGAGAATGCAATTCTTGGTTTAGAGTTCGCTGCGCACTGATTTTAGCGCAATTCCAAATCAGCACACAGTGAACTTTAACTAGTTTGTAATAATCTATTTGCAATAATCTGAATTATTCAGTTGGCTCTTGTCAGGTTATTGACTTAAGGAGTCAATAACCTGATTTAGTGTTTTCGAAGGTCGCATCACTTTTGCAAGCTTTTCTAAGTCAGGATGGTAGTATCCGCCAAGGTCAACTTTTGTTCCCTGCACACTATTTAATTCGCTAACAATGACTTCACAATTTTCTGCTAAGTTTTCTGCAACTGGACGGAATACTTCAGAAAGAACAGAGTCTTTTTTTTGTTGCGTTAAAGCTTCTGCCCACCATAGTGCAAGCCAAAAATGCGAACCGCGGTTATCGAGTTCTCCGACTTTGCGAGAGGGAGACTTACGTTCATTGAGGAGTCGTTCAGTGGCAGAATCAAGAGCTTCCGCTAAGATTGCTCCGCGATTGTCTCCAGTAAAACGCGCGTAGTGCCGTAATGATTCAGCAATTGCTAAAAATTCGCCAAGAGAATCCCAGCGGAGATGATTTTCGCTAATTAATTGCTGCACGTGTTTCGGAGCAGATCCCCCAGCGCCTGTTTCGAAGAGTCCTCCGCCTGCCATTAATGGAACTACAGAAAGCATTTTGGCAGAGGTTCCTAGCTCGAGAATCGGGAAGAGATCAGTGAGATAGTCGCGTAGGACATTACCAGTTACTGAAATTACGTCCTTCCCGGCTCGCACTAAATCAACCGTTGCTTGAGTTGCAGCAGCCGGAGAAAGAATTTGCAAATCGAGACCTTCAGTATCCTCATCGGCAAGGTAATAACTTACCTTCTCGATTAATGCCCGGTCGTGAGCTCGGCTTGAATCCAACCAGAAAATTGCTGGCATCCCAGAAATTCGAGCTCGTCGAACAGCTAAAGAGACCCAATCCCGAATTGGGGCATCTTTTGTTTGGCAACCTCGGAAAATATCACCTTGCGAAACGGCTATGGAAAGTAAGACTTCTCCCGTGGAGCTGCGTAACTCTACAACGCCGTCGTCCTCAATCTCAAAAGTTTTATCGTGTGAGCCGTATTCTTCGGCTTTTTGTGCCATTAATCCAACGTTAGGTACGGTCCCCATTGTTCGCGGATCAAAAGCTCCATTCTTTTTGCAATCGGCAATCACTGTTTCATAGACTCCGGCATATGAGGAATCTGGAATAACTGCGAGTGTGTCTTGTGCTTCGCCGTCTTTATTCCACATTTTTCCGGAATTTCGGATCATCGCCGGCATAGAAGCGTCAATGATGACATCTGAAGGAACATGAAGATTAGTGATTCCAAGATCAGAATTAACCATCGCTAAATCTGGTCCGGCTGCAAGCTCCGCGAGAAAAGAGGCCTCAATTTCGGCTCCGTTAGGAAGTTGTGATAAACCGGCGAAGATACTGCCGAGTCCATTATTAGGGTCGAGCCCGGCTGCTGCTAAAACAGTTCCGTATTTTTTAAAAGTTTCTGGGAAAAAAGCTTGCACTACATACCCAAAAATAATTGGGTCGGAAACTTTCATCATTGTTGCTTTTAGATGAGCAGAGAAAAGTATTCCGTTATCTTTTGCCGTTTTCACTTGTGTGGCAAGGAATTCCTCCAGAGCTTTTCGACGCATTACTGCGATATCAAAAATTTCCCCAACCGATACGGGGATATCGCTGCGAAGTTCTTTTTCTGCGCCTGAGTTAGCACGGAAAATTAGCTTCACGACACCATCTGAAGAGATTTCAACGCTTTGTTCGGTGGAGCGAAAATCATCTGCAGGCATTGTGGCTACAGATGTTTTTGATATTTCAGACCAAGTGCCCATTGAATGTGGATTAGCTTTAGCGAAGTTTTTTACCGCAATTGGACTGCGCCGATCGGAATTTCCTTCACGCAGCACGGGATTAACAGCTGATCCTTTAACCGAATCGTAGCGTCGTCGGATTTCTTTTTCCGCTTCGGTTTCGGGGGATTCA
>JAXFDG010000017.1:0-6395 GCA_034173665.1 Arcanobacterium sp. | reverse complement strand
CAGAGCTACGGTTGCGTCGTCCATCGCGAAAGGAAATGCGAGAAGCAGAGCGCGCAGAAAGAGAACAGAATCTCGAACTCGAGCGAATTGCACAGCAGGAAGCAGCGGAGAAAGCAGCTAAAGAAGCTGAAATCAATGCTGTTCCTGCACGTAAATCTATTTTCGATCGTTTTTCGGAAGATGAGAATAGTTCTGAGGAACCAGAGTCTGAATCGGTAGAAGTTGAAGAACCAACCGGTTTTGAAGATTTTTTGACTGAAGCTGAAGAAGAAATTCAAGCTAATGAATCGACTCTTACCCAAACTGTGGAAGTTACTACGCAAGCAGAGCCAGAACTAGAAGTAGAACAAACACCGTCTTTACGGGAGCGACTTTTCTCCAGAATGCGGCGAAATCATTCTTTTGAACAGGTTCTCGCTTCCACGCCAGAAACTAAAACTCTTGCGGACGATGAAAAAGCTGTAGCTGATGCAGCTGTTTCGGAAGATAAAGCAGAAGAAGTAGAGGCTGCGCAAGATGCCGTCGAGGTTCTTAATTCTGAAGAGGTTCTAGAAGAAGTTCGCGAAATTGATCTTGAAGAAACTGAGATTCCAGTAGATTCTGAAGTTGAAAATCTAAGTGAAGATTCTGTAGCTGTTGAAGAAACTGAGGTTGAAGAAAATGTTGAAGAGACCGAGGTTGAAGAAACTACTGAATTAGATGATGCCATCGACACTTCAGATGCTGCAGAAATTGAAGAAACTGTTGTAGATGAAGAAGTAGTTTCTGAACTTGATTCTGAGCTAACTGAATCTGAAGAGAATCTTCAAGAATCTGTAGAAGAGACTCTCGAAGAAAAGATATCGGGAGACGATACTCTTTCGGTTCCAGAAGTATCTGATGCACAAGTGCAACCACTTGGAGTGGTGGAAGAAGTAGAAACTGCAGAAGAAGAGGTAGCTGTTGCTGCTGAAAGTGTGAGTATCCGTTCCTGGATTATTTTCGCTTTGCTGGTCCTGATTGTGGCAGTTTTGGGATATCTTGGTGGTTCTTGGATTCATAATACGTTCTTTGCTGCTCCTGCTGGCGAACAGCTTATTGAGAATCTGCAAAGTTTTTTGCTCTGAATATCATGAAGATAAGGAATTGATACTTAGAGTAATAATGAGAATAACTTAGTTGTGATTAACCACTAAATGGCCCTGGATGCAGAAAGCTCCGGGGTCATTCTCATATACTAGTTTTAGCGTTATCGTTTGACTGATGTGTAAATGCGTCTTCATAAGTATGAGTATTCCGCAAGATTAAGGAAAAAATTTTGGCAGCAACACCCGAGGCAATTAACCTAGCAATTGAGGCGGCACGCGCAGCTTCTGATTTGAAAGCAACTTCAATTTCCGCAATTGATGTTTCCGAACGCATTGTGCTGACGGATGTGTTTGTAGTTCTTTCTGGTTCCACCGAACGTCAAGTTCGTTCAATTGTGGATGCGGTTGAAGAAGCCGTGGAAAAAGCTGGTGCGAAACGTCTTCGTCGAGAAGGGTTGGAAGGTGAAGCGCACTGGGTCTTACTTGATTTTGGCGATATTATGGTCCATGTTCAACAAGACGAAGACCGTGAGTATTATGCGCTTGAAAAGCTCTGGTCAGATTGCCCGGTAATCGAACTACCAGAAGATATTACTGCTGATCCAACTGGTGGAGCCTCGACTCTTCGTGATTATTTTGATTTCACAGATATTGGTGAATGATAGATATTGGTGAATGTGCTATGGCGAAAAAAATTGTTTTTTGGCGGCATGGTCAAACGGATCAAAATATCCAAGGACGGATTCAAGGAGCAACTGATAATCCGTTAAATCAAGTTGGGCTAGAACAAGCTGGAAAAATTGCTCCGGAGATTGCGAAACTTGGTGTAACAAAAATCTTTGTTTCTGATTTGCTGCGAGCTCAGCAGACTGCACAGGCAGTTGCTGAAATTCTTCATCTTGACCCAGTAGTTGATTCTCGTTTGCGTGAACGATCTTATGGGAAATGGGAAGGTTTAACTGCGGCAGAAATTAAAGCTGGTTGGCCTGAAGAATTTGCTGCTTGGCGGAGAGGTGAACATCCACAAGGAGTTGGGGTTCAAGAACGAGGCGAAGTAGGGGAACTGGTTGGCTCCTTGGTTCGGGAGCAAGTGGCGATAGCAAGTGATGAAGACGTGCTTCTTTTTGTGGCCCATGGTGGATCTATCGTTAACGGAGTAATGAATTTACTCGGGATGAATCCGAATGAATGGGCTGGGCTGCAAGGATTAGATAATTGCCATTGGGCATTGCTTGAGGAGCGTCCAGGTGCTAACCCAGGTTGGCGTATTCGTTCCTATAATCGTACTGTTGCTGATATTGATTCATTGTCGCACCTCTGGCGTTAGTCGTATCTCTGGTGGTATTCATACCTTTGAATCAGTATTACTTCTGGCATTACTAAAATTGTCTTAATATTTGTTAATTATTTATCTGTAACAGTTCAATATTCGGACACGTCTGCGAGAGCAGGGGAACTCCAGTACTGTTGCTACGTGAAATTTTTGAATGATTTAAAACCAAGCATTGATCTTACTTATGATGATGTTTTTATGGTCCCTTCACGTTCTAGTGTTGGCTCTCGTACTGGCGTGGACTTAAAAACAGACGATGGATCGGGAACAACAATCCCACTCGTCGTCGCAAATATGACTGCTATTTCTGGGAAACGGATGGCGGAAACTGTTGCGCGTCGAGGCGCGATTGCGATTATTCCGCAAGATATTCCGATTGACGTCGTGGCAAAAACTGTTTCTGAGGTGAAGTCGCGGCATCTCGTGTACGATACTCCAGTTATTTTGAAACCACATCATACTTGTGGGTATGCGCTTGGATTATTGCCGAAACGTGCTCATGGAGCGGCGGTTGTGGTAGATCCAGAAACAAATATTCCTGTGGGAATGGTGGATTCTTCGGATCTCACCGGGGTTGATCGTTTTACTCAAGTGCGTGAAGTTATGTCGACAAAGTTACTAACCATTGCTGAGGGAACAGATCCGCGTGAAGCTTTCGACATTTTGAAAGAAGAGCATCGTGAATTGGCGCCAGTTGTGCGTGAGGATGGAACTTTAGTTGGTGTGCTAACCCGTGGGGGAGCAGTGCGCTCAACTATTTATGATCCGGCCGTTGACGTCAAGGGGCAATTACGAATCGGTGCGGCAATTGGGATGAATGGTGACCCAGCGGCCAAAGCTCAGGCTTTACTTGAAGCTGGGGTAGATATTATCGTTGTGGATACTGCTCATGGTCATCAAGAGAAAATGATTGAAGCAGTGAAAGCAGTGCGTGCAGTTGTGCCGGCAGAGTATCCAATTGTTGCCGGTAATATCGTTTCTGCTGCGGGTATGCGTGATCTAGTGGAGGCCGGAGCAAATATTATTAAAGTCGGCGTCGGTCCTGGCGCAATGTGTACCACGCGTATGCAAACTGGTGTGGGTCGCCCGCAATTTTCGGCAGTTCTTGAATGCTCTGCTGAAGCAGCCAAATTAGGTGCTCATGTTTGGGCTGATGGCGGAGTGCGGCATCCACGTGATGTGGCCTTAGCTCTTGCCGCGGGTGCGTCTAATGTAATGATTGGTTCATGGTTTGCGGGAACATATGAATCACCAGGAGATTTGCAATATACCGCAGATGGTCGTGCCTATAAGGAATCTTTTGGGATGGCTTCAAAACGTGCTGTGCAGAATCGTACTGAAGGAGAAAGTGCATTTGATCGAGCTCGGAAGGAACTTTTTGAAGAAGGGATCTCGGTAGCCCGAATGTTTATTGATCCAGATCGTCCAGGTGTGGAAGATCTAATCGATAAGATTATTTCTGGCGTTCGTTCGGCATTCACTTATGCTGGAGCAAATTCAATCGCTGAATTCCGGGAGCGAGCAATTGTTGGTCTGCAATCTGCATCTGGATATCGTGAGGGAGCTCCGGTACCGCAGTCTTGGTCATAGCTAGATTAGGTATCACAGCTAGATTAAATATCATAGCTAGATTAGGGGCCGATTAAGGTTAGTGACAAGATTTTGACTCTGATATTTTGGGGAGAGATTAGTTTCTCTCCCCAAAACTTATTTCTCGAACTTAAACTCGGCTTTTCGGAACTTAAAACTCGGCGCTTAGCTCTTTCTTTTTCCGTTGATAAGCCCAAATGAGTGGAATGCAAGCTCCAAGCCAAGCCAAGGGATGGCAGACTACGATTCCATCAAATCCCCAGATTGGTGCAATAAAGATTGCGGTGAGGACTCTCATTATCATTTCCATAATGCCAGCAAGTGTTGGAATAAAAGTTTCACCTAGAGCTTGGATTGTATTTCGATAGACGAAAACAAAAATTAAAAGTGGATAAAAGGGGACTGTAAGCCACAGGTATTTTACTCCAAGCTGGAGAAGTTCGGGGCTGACTTCAGTTCCAAAAAAGGCGCTGATTAGTTGTTTTGCAAAAAGTAATATTGAAACCCCAATAACAACTCCATAGAAGAGCGACATCAGTGTTGTTTGTCGGACGCCGCGCCAAATACGTTCACGTTTCCCGGCTCCATAGTTTTGCGCGACGAATACTCCAGCGGCGATTCCGAAAGAGAGAAATGGGAAGAGTGCCAGCTGTTCAATACGCTGTGCAACGGTGTAAGCAGCAACAGCAGTTGATCCATGCTGGTTGAGGGCAATTTGAATGATGATTACCCCGAAGGCAATAATCGACATTTGGAATCCCATTGGAATTCCGAGCCGAAGATGCTCGCGTAACTCCACGGCGTCAAAACGAAAATCGCTACGTTTCAAATGTAGGATTGGAATTTTCTTCCAGATATAAAATATGCAACAGGCGGCAGAAAAAGCCTGGGAAATAATCGTGGCAAGGGCAGCACCAGCAACTCCCATATTCAAACTTGCAATGAAGTAAATATCGAGAACAATATTGACTGTTGCCGCGATAATTAGAAAATACAGTGGTGTGCGAGAGTCACCGATTGCACGGATAACGTTTGCAAGTAGATTGTAGGCCACAGTAAAAATGGTTCCGGCGAAGACGACGAAAAGATAGGTGGAAGCATCGGCAAGGATGTTTTCCGGAGTATTCATGAGCCGTAAAATGTTATCGGAAAAAATAACTGAGGGGACCGTAATAATTAATGACACGGCAATAGAAATATAGATTGAAACGGCGAAACTACGGCAAATACCAGCGTTATCCCCAGCTCCGAAGCGTTGTGCAAGTGGAATTGTGAGGCCAACTGTCACAGCTTGGGCAAAGCCCATTACGAAGAACATCAGAGTAATAACTGAGCCAACAGCTGCAAGAGCATCGGCACCGAGATATCGACCAACAATAAAGGTGTCGGCCATGTTGTAGAGCTGTTGAAAGAGATTTCCGAGCAAGAGTGGCAGCATAAAGAAAAGTATTAGCTTTCCTTCGTGGCCTTCAGTGAGTTTCTTCGCCAAAATAAATCCTAAGTGTTGCGTATGTAGAAAATTCTACTCGAGGGCCGATGAGCTGCTAAGACTGTCCATAGCTTGGTGATTGCTTTCACCGTTAATTTGTTGGTTTGGAAAAAACTTGTGGGCTGAGTATTATTGAGGAGTCTTCGAAATATTGTGCTAGATTTTGTGTGATCATAATCGAATGCAGAGTAGAGCATATATTTACCTTTGGGGCATTGGCGCAGTTGGTAGCGCGCTTCCATGGCATGGAAGAGGTCAGGGGTTCGAATCCCCTATGCTCCACAAGCTTCCTCGGAAACTACTGAGTTTCCGGGGATTTTCCTTTATCTACCTGCGGAAATACCACAAACGCAATACGAACTAAGTGTAGTTAAAATGTGCTGAGATGATACCCTGTCTGATACTTGGGTGAGGTAAATAAAGGAGTAGATAATTGCCTAAACTAACTATGAAAACTGTTGAAGACCTACAGGCTCGAAGAATGATTGCGCAGTTTTTGGCACCTTCACAAGCACGCCCAGAAAATCCGAGCTCAATTCCGGAAGTAGCTCAATCAATGCTGGCAACGCAAGGGCAAAATTATGCTGGAGGGCTGACGGCGCTTGCGATACGTGCTGGAGAAGACGAAATTCCACTACGCACTCTTTCATCGCATCTTGATGCCCATTTAGCAGACTTCTCAGTTATTCGCACTTGGTCGCAAAGAGGGACGCTACATTTTTTATCTGCGCAAAATTTTTGGATTGCGAAATTACTTGGGCCGCGTAACGTAAACGGAAGAATTGAACGCTATGCTGAACGTTATTCGGTCACTATTGCAGAATATGAAAGAGCGCGAGAAATTCTGCTGCAAAGTTGTGAAACCTTAGTTAGTAGAGATTCTTTACGGAAAATATTTGTTGAATCTGGTTTTGGT
>JAXFDG010000016.1:0-5313 GCA_034173665.1 Arcanobacterium sp. | reverse complement strand
CACTTGCGCGCGGAAACGTGTTCGGTGATGAGGTCTTAGCTCAGATTGCAGCTAAGCATGAAGCAACACTTTCACAAGTTGCTTTAGCTTGGCAGTTGCAGGCAGGGATTTGCGTGATTCCGAAGGCAAGTACGAAGGAGCGGCAGTTAGAGAATCTGCAGGCAGCGCAACTTGTGTTAGATACGGAAGATATCGCCGTAATTGATAGTCTCAATAAGGGCGAATATGGACGTACCGGAACTCACCCGGATGAGATGGATCGAATTCCGAACTGACCTAAGTTCTGAACCGAATTAAAATCTGAACTAACCCGGCGAATAAAGTGGTGATTCCAAGCATTGAGACTCACACTCATCTCAACGCGAAATTATCACCGTACGTTTTGTACGTTTCTGAGATATTGATAAATTTTCCTTAGTCGATTGCTAAAAATCGATTCCAATTTTTAATTAAGGGGTAATAATGGTGAATTTCGCCTACACTATCGCTGGTTCTGAAGCTACCGGCGGTGCTGGTTTCCAGGTTGATCTCAAGACCTTCCATCAGCTTGGTTGCTATGGCCTGGGCGCATTAACTTGTATTGTCTCATTCGATCCACAGAATAATTGGGGCCACCGCTTTGTACCAGTTGACCCAAATGTAATTCGCGATCAGATTGAAGCTGCTACCGCTTCCCAAGATCTCGACACAGTAAAAATTGGGATGCTTGGACACCCAGACACTATTTCTGTTGTAGCTGAGTCTTTACAGAAGCAATCTTGGAAGAACATCGTGCTCGATCCTGTTCTTATCTGTAAAGGTCAGGAACCAGGGCAAGCATTGGACACCGATAATGCTTTACGTGAGCAAATTTTGCCATTAGCAACTGTTGCTACTCCAAACTATTTTGAAGCTTGCACCCTTGCCGGCATGGAAAAGCTTGAAACTGTTGAAGACCTTGCGGAAGCCGCAAAGAAGATTTCTGCTCTCGGTCCAAAATACGTAGTAGTAAAGGGCGGAACCGAATTCCCTGGCCCAGATGCTGTTGATGTGCTTTGGGACGGCGAAGAAGCAGTAGTATTCTCCACTCCAAAGATTGGTGAAGAACGCGTTTCTGGTGCAGGTTGTACTCTAGCAGCTGCAATTACTGCAGAGCTCGCAAAGGGAACTGAAATTCGTGAAGCCGTAAAGGTGGCGAAGGAACTTGTAACCAAGGGAATCCAGAACCGCGTATCCGGCAACACTCCATTCGATACTGTTTGGCAAGGAGCCTAAACAGAATCTAATAAGTACTAAAGGTTGGAGGGGTTTGTAAGTTACAAGCCCCTCCAACCTTTTAAACCAGAATGTTTAACCTTAAACTAAAACCTTTACCTTAAACTAGAGGACTTAAGCTAGAACGCTTAAACCGCTTTAATTTAGTAATTTGTAGGAACGTTGCTTGGTGCAGGGCCACCCATTCCAGCACCCATCCCAGAGCCAATACCGCCTCCAAAGCTCGCAAATCGTGCCCGATCACCTTGGAACATTAATTCAACTGAACCAACCGGGCCAGAACGATTTTTGCCAACAATAACTTCTGAAGGAGGCGCGTCGTCTACGCCGGGATCTTGATTCCGGTGAATCAAGAGAATCACATCGGCATCCTGCTCCAAAGAACCGGATTCACGCAAATCTGCTACCTGTGGGCGTTTATCAGTGCGAGCTTCTGGATTACGGTTGAGCTGTGCAACAGCAATAATCGGAATCTTTAACTCTTTTGCTAAAAGTTTAATTGCACGGGAGAACTCAGACACTTCTTGCTGGCGTGATTCAACTAATTTTCCACCAGAAGTAAGCAGCTGCAAGTAATCAATAACGATTAATTGAATATCGTTTTGTTGGTGTAGACGGCGAGCCTTGGCCCGAATTTCAGTCATCGTCAGATTCGGGGAATCGTCTACGATTAGTGGGGATTCACCAATCCGCGTCATGGTTTCCACAACGCGTTCCCAATCTTGGGCATTTAAATCGCCACGAATTAACTTGTTTAAGAAAATTCCAGACTCAGCCGAAAGCGCACGCTGCACAAGTTCGTTTCGATTCATTTCCAGCGAGAAGAACGCTACTGGCTTGCCTTGTTTAATTGCTGCATGACGGCAAATATCCATAGCTAAAGTTGATTTACCCATACCTGGACGAGCAGCCACGATAATCATCTGACCTGGACGAAGTCCGTTTAGTTTTTCATCTAAATCAGCAAAGCCTGTAGGTAAGCCCAGCATCTGGCCATCGCGAGCGCTTGATTCTTCAATTTCTCGAATCACGTCCGGCAAAATTTCTCGCAAAGAAGCGTAATCATTTACGAGATGCGATTCCGCCACGCTAAACATTTCATTTTGTGCAGTATCGATTAAAGTATCGACGTCGTATCCCTCGTAAGAATAGCCGAGTTGGGCAATCTTTGTTCCAGCATTAACCAAGGCTCGGAGCTTTGCCATGTCTTGCACTATTTTTGCGTAATGCCCAACATTAACTGTGGTTGGCACTTGATTTACCAGAGTGTGCAAATAGGCCAGCCCACCAACCCGCTCAAGTTCGCCGTTATTTTTCAGTTCTGCACTAACAGTAATCGGATCAGCGGCTCCACCTTCCGCAAATATCTGCAAAATAGTAGAGAAAATAATTGCGTGTTGTGGACGGTAAAAATCAGATTTCGTGATTACTGAAACAACCTCAGAAATTGCATCCTTGTTAAGGAGCATACTTCCCAATACGGCAACTTCAGCCTCAATGTTTTGCGGAGGAATTCGCTCAAAACCGTGCGCCGCTGCTGATTGCGATGGATTTTGCGGCATCTTCCCTCCCAAAACTGTTCTTATACCTTCCAATATTTATCCACTGATTCCCGCGAAACGCAAACTGAAAATTTTTTATTTTTTAACAGTTGATGTGGATTCTTTAAGAATTTTTGTGGATACACACCGACGACACTGTGGTGAACATGTAGAAATCATGGGCACTAATTCATAAAGTACCCCAAAAGTTATCCACAATTGTGGACTGTTACGGGAAAACCGCGGAAAAATAAAAATTACATAGATGTAAGTAGTGGATAACAAATTTGTTTAAATTCATTTATCACAAAATTTAAAATTCCAAACTTAAAGTTGCCAACACGCATTATGATTCATTTGCTAGTACAGTTGACCTATGGCTAAATCAACTTCATAAACATCTGCAAATATTTCAGATATTCTAAAAGTAAACCGACAAAATTTCAGTCTTGCACAAATAGATCCAGAGTCCAATCCTGGATTTGCCGGAAAGAAACTTGATGGGCAAGCCACACTTAAGAACCGAGAAGTGGAACTTGCCGAACTTCAAGAAAGACTCTATGCCGCAAGTAAAGGTGGTGCACAAAACAGCGTTCTGTTAATTGTGCAAGGCATGGACACTTCAGGCAAAGGCGGAATTATGCGCCACGTCGTCGGGCAAGTTGATCCACAAGGTGTAAAAATCAAAGCCTTCAAAGCTCCAACAGAAACTGAGAAAAAGGAACATTTCCTTGCTCGCATCGAACGTGAACTTCCAGGCCCAGGAATTATCGGAGTTTTTGATCGTTCACATTATGAAGACGTCCTTATTCATCGAGTGCATAATTGGGCAGACCCAGAAACACTCAACCGTCGCTATGAAGAAATTCGCGAATTTGAAGCAAAACTTTTAGACCGCGATATCACCCCGATAAAAGTAATGCTGCATATCTCTCCAGAAGAACAAAAAACTAGACTTCTTGAACGTCTTGACTCTCCGGAAAAACACTGGAAGTTTAATCCAGGAGATATTGATGAACGAGCTCATTGGAAAAAGTATCTAGAAGCATACGAACTGGCGATTAAAGAAACCAGCACCGATGCCGCGCCTTGGTATGTTATTCCGGCAAATAAAAAATGGTTTGCCCGCCTAGCCGTGCAAGATATCCTCATTCAAACTTTGCGTAGCATTAATCCACAATGGCCAACAGCAGATTTTGATGTGGAACATGAACGCAACCGACTCCTAAAGCAAGGAGAACTCTAATGGCAACCGTCCGTGTTACCGAAGGCCACACTGGAAAAAATGCGAAAGACATTAAAACTAAAATCACGACAGTCTCCCCTGTTGAGTACCTAAAAACCGTTGAGCCGGAGCGCCGTATAAAACATGGTGAATTATTATTCGAAATGTTTAATCGTATTACGAAAGCTAAAGCAGTCATGTGGGGGCCATCCATGATTGGCTACGGCGAGGTGCACTATGCTTCTAGCTCCGGACGTGAAGGAGACTGGTTTAAGCTTGGATTCAGTCCACGAAAAGCCGCGATTTCTCTCTACGGACTTCAAGGCACACCAGAATTCCGTGAACTCAGCCCAAAACTTGGAAAATTCCGGGCGGGAGCCGGCTGCCTCTACATCAATAAACCAGAAGATATCGATTTAGAAATTCTTGAGGTATTGATTCGTGCTGCTTGGGAAGCGCCCCTTGATGGAGACTCAGAAATCTAGTAATTTCCAATGCAAAATATTCCAGAAGCCCCGAAAGATCTTCCAGAAAATACAAAATCAAATATCCGCACAATCGACCGTGATATCACTAAACTTGCACTCCCAGCATTGGGAACATTGCTCGTACAACCGTTGCTAGTGCTTGTTGATTCAACGATGATTGGCCGAATCGGCACCGCCGAGCTAGCTGGTTTATCGCTTGCATCAACTATTTTGAGTACAGTAATTGGCCTGTGTATTTTCCTTTCCTATGCCACTACCGCCACTACCGCACATTTTGTTGGAGCGGGAAAAATTGACACCGCCCTCCGTAGTGGGATAGATGGAATTTGGATTGCAATACTGCTTGGTGTACTCCTCGGCGTCGGTATGAATCTATTTTCTGAACAAATTATTGAACTCTTTTCCCCTAGTTCTGAAATCTTAACGCATGGAAGTCAATATCTCGTAGCCTCCTCTTTCGGAATCCCTGGAATGCTTCTTGTACTCGCAGCAACGGGAACTATTCGCGGTTTCGCCGACACGAAAACCCCGCTCTATATTGCAACTTTCGGGGCCCTACTCAACATTCCTTTAAATATCGTTCTGATTTACGGAGCTGACCTCGGGGTTTATGGGGCGGGTTTAGGCACAGCAATTGCCGAAACCTTAATGGGACTCTTACTTGTTGGAAAAATTCTGCAACTCCGGAAAAACAATAACTCTGAATTTCCCACATCACTACTACCCACCGGCGCTGGATTACTTCGTTCTTTAAAAGATGCCTTCCCACTTTTCCTGCGCACGGTATCATTGCGCGGAGCACTAC
>JAXFDG010000015.1:0-4730 GCA_034173665.1 Arcanobacterium sp. | reverse complement strand
CAGTAATTTCCCGCTTTGCCCTAAAGTTTCCTCAATCATCTTGAGGTAAGGAACAGTTCCGTTCTTATTTCCAGCAGCACTTAATTCTTCAGCTTTTATTGATAATTCTTTAGCTGAATTCAGTAGTGTTTGCACCTGTTCAGGGTAGGTCTGAAGAGCGCTCAATAGTTGTGGTGAGAACGAATGCTGGAGCTGTGAAATTTGAGTTCTCGCAAGTGGCAACCGCGCTTCTGACTCATTAATACGTGCTTTATATTCTGCGAGTAGTGTTTCAGAGCGTTGAGCTAAATCTCTGAGAGTTGTGAACCATTCTTCCTGTGACTTTAAGGAAGCTTGGGCACTCTCCACGAGACCAATAATTTGCGCATTCATATCCCATTGTTCAGCAGGGGTTTCTGGCTCAGGATCATCAAGAGTTCGCCGAAGCATAAAAGCTTTTTCTAGTGCATTACGGGCTTCACCAAGAGTTTTGGCATATTCTTGAGTTGCTTCAAAACCAAATTCTGCACGAGCAAATTCTAGTTCGGCTTCCGCAGTCCGGGTGGCGTCGTCTGCGGCTAGCAAAGAACTTGATGCGCGTTCAGCGAGAGCTTTAAGTTTCTTTGCTTTTTCTAGTTCTTCTTTATTCTTAGAGCGTTTCCGGATTGCGTAAACGCCTCCGCCTACGGCAAGTGCGGTGCCGCCAAGAAGGAAGATTCCAGAGCCGATTCCCGAAGAGTTGGAAGAGCTAGACCCGGTATCAGTTGTAGTGGTCTCGGTGTTGTCAGAGCTGGTGGAACCAGAAATATTTTGCAGGTTTGCAAGAAAAATTTCTAAGCCTGATTCCCAGTTCCCATCTCGAAATTCTTGAGTTACATTCGTGTCCAGTGCAGTTTCTATTGCTGAACTAGTGATGCCTGAATCAGAATCTGCATACCAGCCAATCTGACGATCTTCAGTTGCAAGAACTACAAGCGCATCATTTTCCGACAAAGCTGGAGTTGCTTCAAAACTTAGTTTTGCCCACTCAGTAGCGTCATATCCATCAAGCGTTTTGACAACAAAAATTCTCAGTTGGCCACGGGATAACTGAGAGATTTCAGATGCGATGTCAGTGTCATCTTCAATTACATTGGCGTGATCGGTAACTATTGCGTGGACTGCCTCTGGGGATTCTGCAAAGGCAAGGCTATTGCCTGCAAAAAATAGAGCAGCAGAAATTCCGGCAACTGCGCCAAATTTCCCGAACACGGATTGAGCATTGCGTTGTGGAGCGAATGCGTCATTTTGAAGACGCGAATTAATCATGAACCCTCCCTGAGCTTATTCATTCTTTATTGTAACTGCCGTACTGATGAATAAAGCATTGGAAGATAACGCCCTAGGCTGAAATTTATTTAATCGGTCTTACTGGCTGAAGTAGGGGTGTTTTTACTGATTGAAGTCGGGATGAAAAGAGGAATGCGAGTTAGAGATTTTTCGCCGGTATCGAAGTATTCGCATTAACGCCGTAAAATGATTAAAATATCATTTTTGAGTAATTAGCTGTTGCTGTGAATCTAAATTGCATTACTAAATTGAGGTTCACACGAGAAAATGGAGTGCGTTGTGCCAATCGGAAAAGTGAAGTTCTTCGACGAAAATAAGGGCTTTGGTTTTGTGCTCGGCGATGACGGAAAAGAAGTTCATCTGCCAGCAAGTGCTGTCCCACTTGGAGTGCGGCTCCGCCCTGGAATGCGTGTGGAATACGGTCTTGCGGAAACTCGTCGTGGTCCAGCAATTCTCCAGTTAAAGGTGATTCCAAAAGAAAAGTCACTGGTTGAGCAGAATCGTCGTAGCCCTGAAGAAATCCTGCCGTTAATTGAAGATCTGATTAAAATTCTTGATTCTTCTACCGATTCTTTACGGCGTGGTCGTTATCCGCACGGAGGGGCGCGAATTGCGCAGGCGCTTCGAGCACTTGCAGATGATTTTGATGCATAAGGCGTGCCTGCAGATTAATGCTGCGAGTTAATGCTGCATGCTAATGCTGCGAACATTAACATTTAGTAGATTAATCTGTGAGTACTAACATCTAGTAGAGATATTGACAGAGCGAGAAGAAATGTCACCGCGAATTTCCCCGGGTAAGCAACAAGCAAAAGATAAGGTTCTTGTTGCGGCAGTCGAAACTGCGAAAGAAGCCTTATTGGAAGTGACCGCCGAACAGAATATCGGTGTTCATATGGGGGCGATTCAGGAGGCAGAGCGATTAGTTACGCATGCTTTCGAATGTTTACAGCCGGGATATCGTGGCTGGTATTGGACTGTAACTGTAACTCGCGCAACTCGCCGTACTGAAGTAACGGTAAATGAACTTGCGCTTCTTCCGGGTGACGATGCGCTTCTGGCTCCGGGATGGATTCCTTGGGCTGAGAGACTCACTCCTGCTGATATTTCTCCAACGGATCGTCTTCCTTATCGTGCAGATGACGAAAATTTGCAGACACTTGAGGGTTCCGATACTTCTGCACTGCAAGAGGGGTATGAGGAAACAGGAATTGATATTGACGCTGCCCAGATGTGGGAGTTGGGTCTTGGACGGGCTAGAGTTCTTTCTGATAAGGGTCGAAAAGCAGCATTTCGACGTTGGTATCGTTCTGATGCGGGCCCTCGGAACCAAGCGACTCGTGAAGCAAAAGCTCCATGTTCCACTTGTGGTTATTTCTTGAAGATGGCCGGTTCGGCACGTCAACTTTTTGGCGTTTGTGCTAATGAATGGTCAGCTTTTGATGGTCGAGTCGTTTCTCTTGACCATGGTTGCGGATCTCATTCTGAAACTGATGTAAAAGCCCAAACTCCTCTCTGGGTGCAGACTGAGCCTGTGGTTGACGAATTAGAAATTGAATATTCAGGTGAGAAACAGAAGTGAAACCGCTGGTTGGTAGGATTCGAAATTACGATTGGGGTTCAAAGACCCTAATCCCAGAGTTTTTTGGGACTCCTGTGACTAACGAGCCGGTTGCCGAAGTTTGGTTCGGTGCGCATACCTCAGCTCCTTCTTTTCTTCGTCCAGATTCGCCTGAATCTATGGGTGATGCTGTGAATCGGATTGATGACGCCGTGGCTCATGTTTCGTTAACCGCTGCGGATTTACAGTTACCAAATTTACATCAATACATTTCCGAGCAGCCGCAAAGCGTGCTGGGATCAGATGTGGAGCATCAGTTTCGTCGAAAGTTACCTTTTTTGTTAAAGGTTGTTGCTCCTAATCAACCGCTTTCCTTACAAGTTCACCCATCGCGTCCGCAGGCACTTCTTGGGTACTCTCGAGAAAATGAAAATGGGATTGATATCGATTCGCTTGAGCGTAGTTATCGCGATCCAAATCATAAACCAGAGTTGCTCTATGTATTGAGCCAATTTGAGGCGCTCGTCGGGTTTCGATCCCCGCGCCGGATTATGGGTGTTTTACGTGGGTTAAATACTGCGGTTACTAATCGTTTATTTGAAATTATTTCTCGCCAACCTAATGAAATCGGGGTGCGTGCGGCTTTTAGTCATCTTCTTTCAAGCGATACTCGTCCGAGTGAAGAAGAGGTGCACGCCGTCGTTACTGCTTGCGCGAAACGAGACCCAAAAACTTCTCCTTCGGCCAGAGCCGATTCGATTGTGGGAAGATTAGCGCAGGTGCATCCGGGGGATGCGGGAGTTCTTGCCGCCTTGCTTTTAAATCCGGTAACGCTATATCCAGGTGAAGCTTTATTTATTCCGGTTGGTACGGTGCATGCGTATTTAGAGGGGCTCGGAATTGAAGTAATGGCAAATTCTGATAATGTACTCCGAGCTGGTTTGACGGTAAAACACATTGACGTACTTGAATTAATGCAAGTTGTGGACACTGTTGCTGCTCCGCCAATTCGCATTGCGCCAGAGATAATTTCTCCAATTCAATCGACTTTCTATGCTCCAGTAGATGATTTCGAATTATCGGTAATTGAAGTTTCTGAAGATACGGATTGGCATCCAATTCGTGGAACTGGACCGCGAATTATCTTGGTGATTGATGGGGAAGCTGTGATCCGTACGGCCACTGATGAACGGACCTTTGCTAAAGGCGATTCAGTATTTCTTGAGGCACAGGATGGTGTTGCGCAAGTTCGGGGTCTGGCAAAATTGATTCAAGCTGACGTTCCTTGAGACGACTTTTACGCAAGAAGAAGGGTGTTTCAAATTATGGTCAGATTTTCGACCATATCGTGAACACTCGTTGAGATTGTTGTGCCACTTGCGAAAATTAATTAGGTGAGTACAAAAAATGGGACTGCTCCCGCAAAGCAGAACAGTAATAATTCTTCCAACGGCTGGATGGACAACTTCTTCCAGCTCACCGAACGTAAGTCCTCAGTTCGTCAAGAACTTCGCGGCGGTTTCGTCACCTTCCTTTCAATGGTTTACATTCTGGTCCTAAACCCAATTATTCTTTCGGGTCCAGATTCGACCGGCGCATTCCTTGGTGGTGGCACTGAAGGTGCAAATGTTCCAGCAATTGCAGCTGCAACCGCACTAGTTGCAGGTATTGTGACCATTCTGATGGGTGCTGTAGCGAACTTCCCAATGGCGCTCGCTGCTGGTCTTGGCTTGAACTCCGTGGTTGCTTACAGCCTCGTCCAGATTCCAGGAATGACCTGGGCTGACGGCATGGGTATTATCGTTATCGAGGGTATTATTATCGTGCTCTTGGTACTAACCGGTTTGCGTCAAGCAATCTT
>JAXFDG010000014.1:0-4486 GCA_034173665.1 Arcanobacterium sp. | reverse complement strand
CGCCTTGGAATCCGCCTGGGACCCCACGCTGATCCTCAGTAAAGCCCGGAGGGCAATCGGTAGAAGGGTCAACCGGGAGCTGTTCAAGAGTTGGTACAAGAACTTCATCGTAGTTCACGTCGCCCGACTCAGAAATCTTGTACCAAACAGGAATTGGCACACCAAAGAAACGCTGCCGCGAAATAAGCCAGTCAGCAGTTAATCCCTCGGCCCAGTTTGAGTAGCGAACCCGCATGAAATCTGGGTGGAAAGCAACTTCTTGCCCGCACTGGAGTAGATTCTCGCGCAATTCCTTCCCATTCGCTTCCGCAAATGGTTTACCGCCATTACGGATATACCACTGTCGAGAAGAAACAATTTCGAGTGGCTTATCGCCCTTTTCGAAGAAGTTCGTCTTGCGCTGGGTTGGCTTTTCTTCGCCAATCATTTCCCCAGTTTCCTTCAGCTTCTCAACCAAAGCCTTACGTGCGGAGAAAGTGGTCTTGCCACCCATTTCGGCATACATTGCCTGTCCAGCGTCGGTGGTAATCCACTCTGGAGTTTCGCGCAGGAGTCGGCCATCCTTACCAAGCACAGAACGCATTGGAAGCTGGAGGTCACGCCACCACTCGACGTCGGTAATATCACCGAAGGTACAGCACATGGCGATACCGGCACCCTTATCAATCTCAGCCTTATGATGTGCGAGAACTGGTAGTTCTACGCCAAAGATTGGAGAGGTTACGGTGGTGCCGAAGAGATGCTGGTAGCGTTCGTCGTCAGGATGTGCAATTAGTGCAACACAAGCAGGTAAAAGCTCCGGGCGAGTAGTCTCAATAATGACGTCTTCACCGTTAGCGGCATGGAACGCCAAAGAGTGGTAAGAGCCCGGATATTCGCGGGACTCAACCTCTGCTTGGGCAACTGCCGTTTGGAAAGTTACATCCCAAAGCCCTGGAGCTTGGTCCTGGTAGGCTTCGCCGCGTTCAAGATTCTTAATAAACGCAGCTTGGGTTACGCGCTGTGCACGTTCACCAATAGTTTGGTAATGCTGCTTCCAGTCAACGGAAAGTCCGAGATGGCGCCAAAGATTTTCAAACTGCTGTTCATCTTCAGCGGTTAGCTTCCAACAAAGTTCAATAAAGTTTCGCCGAGAAATTGGAACTTGGTCAGCCATCTTAATTGACTTGCCGTCACCACCATTGTGCGGTGGAACGAAATTAGGATCGTATGGTAAAGAAGCATCGCAACGAACGCCGTAGTAATTTTGTACGCGGCGTTCGGTTGGCAGGCCGTTATCATCCCAACCCATTGGGTAGAACACGTTCAATCCACGCATTCGCTTGTAGCGGGCAACGACGTCGGTATGGGTGTAGCTAAAAACGTGGCCGACGTGGAGCGAGCCTGAAACCGTCGGGGGAGGAGTGTCAATCGAGAAAACCTCTTCCCGGGTGGTTTCCCGGTCAAAATCGTAGACGCCGTTATCGGCCCAGAACTGGCCCCAGCGGCTTTCCAGCCCTTCGAGGGCTGCGCGATCCGGAACCTTGGTGTGATCAAGCAATGCGGAATTATTATTTTTCATGCCCTAATTCTCTCACGTGAGGGTATTAGAATACATGTTTCCTCCGCTAGGGTGGTGGGCGTCACCAAGTATTCTGGATGTGGACAGAGTTTTCGTCGGGGAAAAATGATGCGGTGTTACCGGGAGAAAGTTTTAGCCGCGGAGAGATAGGGTATGTTTAGCCGCGAGAGATTCGATGATGTTTCTTTTGCCGACGCCGTCGTTTCAAATCGCGTTCTTTTTGCTCACGAATAATCCGACGTTCCTTCGCTAATTTACGGGCGAAGCGTTGTTGCTCACGGTAATCAAGATAAATTTCATCGTTTCGTAGATCCCGCACCAGGGCAAACATTAAACAAATAATGACGATAAGGAACGGTGAAGCTGCGATAATCGTTAAGTTTTGTAGGTTTGAAAGGGTATCGTCTCCGCCGGTGATAAGCATTGTTAAACCGATTAGGGCAACGAGTACGCCCCAGGCGGCCGAGACAAATCGATTCGCGTTGGATTGTCCAGACTGGCTCATCGAGCCCATCACGGTCGAGGCGGAATCGGCAGAAGTGATAAAGAAGGTCGCAAGTAAAATCATCGCAATTACGCCGATAATACTACCGCCAGGGAAAGTGTGGAGGAGATCGAAAAGTTGATGTTCTGGGCTGCCCTCACCCCAGATAGAACGGCCGGTTTGTTCAAGGTGAATTGCTGTGCCGCCAAAAATAGCGAACCAGAGCACGCTTAGCAGGCTCGGTACGATCATTACGCCGATAATAAATTCACGAATTGTGCGACCGCGCGAAATGCGAGCCAGGAACATTCCAACGAATGGACTCCATGAAATCCACCAAGCCCAGTAGAAGATAGTCCAGGATGCCGTCCATTCTCCAGCGGAACCGTTTGCAAATTCGGCAGTGCGGCCAACCATCTCAAGGAAGTTGGAAAGGTATCCACCAATTGTGCCGGGAAGCAGGTTCAAAATTGTGACGGTTGGGCCAAGAGCAAAGACGAAAATTGCGAGTGCTGCCGCAAGAATCATATTCGCGTTTGAAATGTATTGGATTCCTTTTCCAACCCCGGAAATTGCGGAGAGGAGGAATGCTAAGGTCAGTACGCTAACAATCATAATGATTGTGGACATTGCTGGATTTTTTACGATTCCAGCTGCATCTAGACCGGCCGCAATTTGGGTTGCGCCAACTCCGAGAGAGCAGGCGGTGCCGAAAACGGTGGCGATGATTGCAAGGGTGTCGATAACTCGTTTTGCCCAAGTGTGTTTGCCGAGTACAGAGTCAAAGCTAGAGCTGAGTAGCTGTCGCCGTCCAAGGCGATAAGTAGAGTATCCAATTGCGAGCCCTACGATACTGTAGATTGCCCATGGGTGGAGGGTCCAGTGCAGCATGGTGTTTGCCATTGCGCGGGAAACGCCAAATGGTTCATGGCCTGGCACGCCTTCACGATAGTGGGTGAGAGGTTCGGAGGCTCCGTAGAACATCAAACCAATTCCCATTCCGGCTGCGAACATCATCGCAATCCAGCTTGGGGTGCTAAATTCTGGGGCTTCGTCTGGGCGACAGAGGCGGATTTCGCCAAAGCGGCTTAAAGCAATTGAGATGGCGAAGACGAGGAAAATCGTGGTGAAAAGGATAAAGGCCCACCCAAAGTTGGTGATTACCGTGTTTAAGGCGGCGGTAGTGAAGTTGGAAAAGTTTGCTGGAAACGCAAGACCCCAAATCACGATACTGCCGATAATTGCAAATGCTGGAATCACAATTTTCCAGTCAATCGGGCTGCCTTCGGCGTCACCTTCCATTTCGATTTCTGGTTCTACGTGTGTTTCGAGGGCTCTTGTTGAGTCAAGCATGGCGGCCAGTTCTTGGGTGGCACTATTTTCCCCGTCGTAGTTTTGTTCGGCTAGAACTGGCGGTTCTGATTGTGGGTCTTGATGCTTTGATTTATTTTGTTGTGTTTCGTTGTTTTGGGATGTTTGGGTGTGCTGGTCGACGTCGTTTTCGAGATTTTCTTTGTTTTCTGGCTTTTCTTTGTGTGACAAGTTTTCGTTTTTCTTTTCGTTTTTCGTACCGTTTTCCAAGTTCTCCATATCTTCTACCCTTGTTGGTGAGAGTTTAACTTTCAAGTTTTGCTGGGGAATTAGTAGATAGGCCACTTTAATTTGCAAAGATATTTTTCTTGTGTTTATTCCTGTGGTTAATTGTGAAAAATAAGGTAGATTGTTTTAATCGAAGTGGGTTCAGGGTGGTGAAACCCGAGATCAGAGGGTGGTACGGCGACGTCGTCAGGAAAGAAATAAAGGTAAATTTATTGTGAAAATATCTTGAGCTAAAAATTCCACGGAAGAAATTTGAAGAACTTTAAAGAAAAGCAGGAATTTATCCGTTACTCAGGGTACTATATTCTTAAGCTCAATGAGGAGGCAGCTAAATGGATAACGCAACACTTAGTCGGGTCAATCTAAAAGGCGTGTTCAAAGCGCTTGAACTACTAGTTGAACTCGATGAAAAAGCAGCAAATCTTATCGCAAATACAGATGAGATTATTCAATTCACGAGCCCGAAGGCGACGATTAGACTCGCCGTCAAGCACGGCAAAATTACGCATCATCTCGGTGCGGGTCCAAACACCATGAATCTTGCGTTCCCGACACCAGCGATGGTGAACAAGATGTTTGATGGGAGCGGTTCGCCAATCCCATTGAAGGGATTCCGGAAGATTAAGTTCTTAACAGGTCCATTCACCGAACTTACCGACCTACTATCAAAGTATCTCCAGCCGGCACCTGGAGCACTCGATGATCCAGAATTTAAGCGCATCAACACCCTACTCACAATGTGTGTGGTGGCGCATGCGGCTGCAGAAATCGCAAATTCTGATGAATACGGTATGGCAATTGCCGGTCGAATGCGTGACGGGGACTTACAGCTTGCCGTGAAG
>JAXFDG010000013.1:0-5963 GCA_034173665.1 Arcanobacterium sp. | reverse complement strand
GGCACATCGTACTTGAACTCGATTGGGGAGGAGTTGGGATGTGCTGCTCGCCAGTCGCGGTCATGATGCGTGATAATTTCTGTTTGGCGGAGCGACTTATAAACCTCTGCAGCTTGCCGAATCAGGAGATTACGCTCAGCTTTTGGTTCGTGATTATTACTCAAGAAATCTTGGAAAGCAGCCACTGGATATTTCCGCTGCAGTAAATTCAAGATTAATGAATGGTTTACTTGCAGTTGTGACTTTAAAGTTTCTGGTTGTCGTTCAATTAAAGAATTAAAAGTTTTTTCAGACCACTGTAATGTGCCGGGTTCTGGTTTAACTTTCTGGACGCGGGAGAGTTTTTGTGGATCATCGCCGGCTTTCCGTACCCGCCGAGCATTTTCAATTTCATGCTCCGGAGCTTGCACAAGGATATAGCCGATAGTGTCGAATCCGGCTCGGCCGGCTCGGCCGGCAATCTGGTGGAATTCGCGGGCAGTTAAATGTCGTGTTTTAGTGCCATCAAATTTTGTGAGGGCGGTGATGAGTACAGTTCGGATTGGTACATTAATACCGACGCCGAGGGTGTCGGTACCACAGATAACGTTGAGGAGCCCAGCTTGTGCGAGACGTTCAACTAAGCGGCGATAGCGGGGAAGAAGCCCGGCATGGTGTACTGCGATTCCGTTACGCAGAAGTTTTGAGAGGTCTTTTCCAAAGCCGGTGCCGAATTTGAAATCATCAATAGCGCTGGCAATAGCTTCTTTTTGGTCTTTTGAAATGAGATTTATGCCGAGTAATCCCTGTGCCTGTTTGACTGCTTCAGCTTGGGAAAAATGAACCACGTAAACGGGAGCCATATGGGTAGCTACGAGGTCTTGAATAACTTCTGAGGTGGGGAGGTCTGAGTAGCTAAACTTTAAAGGAACTGGCCGGACGGCGTCGTCAATAATTGAAACTGGACGAGAACTGCGATTTTCGAGTTTAGTGCATAATTCGGTGGTGTCACCGAGAGTTGCTGAGAGCAGTACGAACTGTGTGTGTGGAAGTTCTACTAAGGGCACTTGCCAAGCCCAACCACGCTGCGGATCGGCATAATAATGAAATTCATCGAGTACGGCGATATCACAATCAGTGTTTTCGCCGGTGCGAAGGGCCATATTTGCGAGAATCTCGGCAGTGGCACAGATGATTGGCGCCTCAGCATTGATGGCGGAGTCTCCAGTAACCATACCTACATTTTGCGCACCAAAGACGGAAATTAATTCAAAGAATTTTTCTGAAACGAGAGCTTTTAGCGGGGCAGTATAGTAGGCGGTTTTTCCGTGTGCGAGAGCTGAGAAAATTGCGGATAACGCGATTAAAGATTTCCCTGATCCGGTGGGAGTGGCAACGATTAGGTGGTCTCCGGTCACGATATGAAGGAGGGAGTCTTCTTGGTGTTGATACATAGATTTTCCGGTTGACTCGACCCAAGCAGTGAATTCTTCAACTATCGCTTCTGGTGGAGGCGTTGCCCCAAATGCGTCTTCGAGACGGTCTAAAGCGAGATTTAGGGCAGCTGTTGAGAGCGTTGACGCGGCCTTTTCAGTGGCTACTATGGTGGTTGGAGCTTTGTCGGTGGCCGTTGAGGCTTCTGGAAAATCTATAGGCACAACTACAGGATACCGGGTCTGAAGCAGAATCAGGATTTGGAAATCCGAGAATTGGAACTTAGAAATTCTGGAATTGGGATTTAGGGAACTTCGGAATTGAGATTCGGGAAACTTCCGAAGCGAGTTTCAAGGAATTAAATTGGCGCTAGTTATCGCTGGCTAAAGAGAACTACTTATCGCTAGACGTAAGAGTTACTTATCGTTAGTGGAAACTTGAGATGGGTGCAGCGGGTGATGACCTAATGAAGAAATTCGGCCACGACGTCGTTGTGCCAGAATTAAGCTACGTTCTTCTTCAGAAAGGCCACCCCATACTCCATAAGGCTCATGATGCGAAAGAGCGTACTCTCGGCATTGTTCCAACACTGGGCAGGTTTGGCAAATACGCTTTGCACGCTCGATACGACGACGGCGTGGACCGCCTCGTTCACCTTCTGGGTGGAAAAAGTACTCTGGGTCGAGTGAATTACACGCACCCTGCACTTGCCAATTCCAGAAGTCCACGAGTGCACCATTAACATCTCTGATGTGTGAGACCACTTTAAGCGCGTCCTTCCAAATATTGTAAATAAATCATGATTTTGACTTATTTAATCTAACGATAGTCTCTAAAACACATTGGATGCAATATTGTTTTGAAGTGTATTTTGAAAACTTTTTCACATATTGCAAACTATTTATGAGGTGCAAGTTTTCGTAAAATTTCAACACTTCTTTTGGTAAGGCTCTGACCTGCAGAAACGTGGTTTTGCAAAAATTTTCAGGCTTTATTATGTGGTTTTTGTGGCGTAAAGTATTGCTCATAGGTTTTTAGAATTAATACGTGAATTGAATCATGACTTTGGGAGAGGAACTTAATGGCAATGCTCGAAAACGACCCATTTGCTCTTGTTGGACTTACATACGATGATGTTTTGCTTCTTCCGGGAGCTACTGATGTTGTGCCATCTGAAGTTGATACGAGCACACAATTAACTCGCGATATCCGAGTTAAGCTACCGTTGCTTTCCGCAGCAATGGATACTGTTACCGAGTCCCGGATGGCTATTGCAATGGCACGCCAAGGTGGACTCGGTATTTTGCATCGCAATCTTTCAATTGAAGATCAAGCAAATCAGGTGCGGATTGTGAAGCGTTCTGAATCAGGAATGGTTTCTGATCCAGTGACGGTTTCTCCTGAAGCTACCGTTGCACAACTCGATGAACTCTGTGGAAAGTACCGAGTCTCTGGTTTGCCAGTAGTTGATGAAAACAACAAACTTTTAGGCATTATTACTAACCGTGATTTACGGTTTATTCCTCAAGGGGAGTGGGAGCAGCTTCGAGTAAAAGAAGTAATGACTCCAATGCCGTTAGTCACTGGCCATGTCGGAATTTCCAGTGAAGAAGCAGCTCAGCTTCTCGCAAAGAATAAGATTGAGAAATTACCGCTGATTGATGATCAGGGTCGTCTTTCAGGATTAATTACTGTTAAGGACTTCGTGAAGTCCGAGCAATATCCTGATGCGACAAAGGATGCTGACGGTCGTTTGCGTGTTGGAGCAGCGATTGGCTACTGGGGTGAAGCCCGTGCGCGTGCGGAAGCTCTCGCTGAAGCCGGTGTTGATGTTCTTGTTGTAGATACAGCTAATGGTGAAGCAAAGCTGGCATTAGACATGATTCGCAGCATTAAGAATGATTCTGGTTTTGCTGGAATTCAGGTAATCGGCGGAAATATTGCGACTACCGAGGGGGCGCAGGCACTTGTTGATGCCGGAGTAGATGCAGTTAAGGTTGGTGTTGGTCCGGGATCGATTTGTACTACGCGTGTTGTTGCTGGTATCGGAGTTCCGCAAGTAACTGCAATTTATTTGGCATCTCTTGCTTGCAAACCTGCAGGTGTGCCAATTATTGCCGACGGCGGCTTGCAGTACTCTGGCGATATCGGTAAGGCAATCGTGGCTGGTGCTTCCACGGTAATGCTTGGTTCTTTGCTTGCTGGTTGTGAAGAGTCGCCAGGGGAGCTCGTATTTGTCAACGGCAAGCAGTTTAAGAATTATCGTGGTATGGGGTCTCTCGGTGCGATGAGTTCCCGCGGACGAGTATCTTACTCAAAGGATCGCTATTTCCAAGCTGATGTTTCTACGGACGATAAGATTATTCCAGAAGGTATTGAAGGCCAAGTTCCGTTCCGTGGGCCGCTATCTTCGGTTTCGTACCAGCTCGTTGGTGGCTTGCATCAGACGATGTTCTATACAGGGGCTCGGACAATTCCAGAATTGCAGGAAAAGGGACGCTTTGTGCGAATTACATCTGCAGGTTTGCGGGAGTCGCATCCGCATGATGTGCAGATGACAGTAGAAGCTCCAAACTACTCTGCTTCTGGCAGGTAATAAAACTACACGGTAATTGATTACTGATTAAGTAAGTCGTGCTAGCTAAGAATATAAGCTAGCACGACTTACTTATATCTGAGGCGACTTACTTATGTGGCTGGTATTTTAAGTAGGTAAATTACAGCTTATTAACCGGCGGTGCGGATAACTGAATCTGTTATTTGATGCCGATAAGGTGTACTATCCTGACCGATGAATTAGCTAGTTGATTAACT
Source organism: Arcanobacterium sp. (assembly GCA_034173665.1). GTDB lineage: Bacteria > Actinomycetota > Actinomycetes > Actinomycetales > Actinomycetaceae > Arcanobacterium_A. The sequence continues at coordinate 1,736 of JAXFDG010000013.1, read as the reverse complement.
AATTTCTTTAGTCGATTACCTAATTTTGGCCGATTACCTGATTCTTTAGCTGAGCGCCTATTTTTTTATTCGAGTATTTTTGCAATCGGCCAGCCTACAGGGGATTCATATTTTCGGCCTTCTTGCAGCGCTTTATTGATGAAGTAATTAGCTGAATCCATGTATGCTTCATGTTGCGCTTCCATAAGTTCTGAAAAATCAGCAAAAGCAATTTCAGGGAATTTACGAATCATTGCCCCAAGTACTCGTAAAGTTGCAAGCACGTCTGCTTCGGCATTATGAAAAGCGTCGTCATCCCAGACTCCATAGTGCTGTGCAACAGTTTCGAGATTTCTTTTTCCTTTACGCCATTTGTCAAAAGATTTATCGAGCATATAAGGATCAATAACCGGGGAAACTTCCCGGCCAAGCCGCTGTGCAATAGTTGGTAATCCGTGACGAGCCAATTCTGCTTCGATCAAGGTCAAATCATAGCTTGCGTTAAAAGCAATAATCGGTAGCTCCTGCTCTGCATACTTCACGAGCAAATCAGAGACCTCCTGGAGTACTTCCGTAATGGGGCGACCTTCTGCACGGGCTTGCTCGGTAGAAATTCCGTGTACATCAGTTGCTCGTTGGGGAATCTCCACTCCAGGATCAGCAAGCCAGTAATTCTTAACAAGTTCAGTGCGGCCATCATCCGCAGGACGAACTTCCACAACAGAGACTGTAACGATGCGATCTTCAAGTGGATTTATCCCTGTCGTTTCAGTGTCAAAACCCAGCATTGGGGATTTGGTCCAAAGTAGTTGATTCATTTTGCTTCCTTATCGTTTTAGACTGCATCGTCGGAATTAGTTTCGGTTATTTTCAATACGGATTTCTTCTTCTTTCAGTATATAAGGGGCGGTAATCAAATTTTTAAAGCTCTTAAGCTAACCTAGAGATATGGCAAATGAGGTTGAGATTGGCCGCGGCAAGCGTGCAACTGTAGGTTATTCTTTTGATGATATTTCGGTAGTCCCGTCACGGCGGACTCGTGACGCGGCAGACGTGTCGATTTCCTGGCAGCTAGATGCGCATCTTCTTGATGCGCCAGTAATTGCTGCGCCAATGGATTCGGTAACCTCACCGGCAACGGCAATTGAAATGGGTCGTTTAGGGATGCTCGGAGTGCTTGATCTTGAAGGCATCTGGACTAGATATGAAAATCCGCAGCCGTACCTTGACGAGATTGCTCAATTGCCGGAATCTGAGGCTTTTGCGCGGATGCAGCAAATCTACAGCGAACCAATTAAGCCTGACTTAATTAAGGAACGGTTAAGCACAATCCGACAGGCCGGAGTGCCGGTTGCAGGTGCGCTTTCACCACAGCGAACTCAAGAATTTTGGCCGACAGTTGTGGATGCTGGTCTGGATTTATTTGTTATTCGCGGAACTACAGTTTCTGCAGAGCACGTATCTTCTAATCGTGAACCATTAAATCTAAAGCGTTTTATTTATGAGCTGGATGTGCCAGTAGTAGTCGGTGGTGTAGCTTCATACACTGCAGCGCTACATTTAATGCGAACTGGCGCTGCAGGGGTGCTGGCAGGCTTTGGTGGAGGTGCAACTACCGCAAATCGGAGAACTGCTGGTGTCGCTGTGCCGATGGCGACGACTGTGGCTAATGTGGCGGCAGCACGACGAGAATATATGGACGAGACCGGTGGTCGCTATGTGCATGTGATTGCAGATGGGCAAATCTCCACCTCAGG
>JAXFDG010000012.1:0-3070 GCA_034173665.1 Arcanobacterium sp. | reverse complement strand
GGTCGCACATTCAAGGCCGGAACAATCTTTCCATTCAATTTTTTGATTATAGAATTCTTCAAGCCCTGCAGGAATAGCTGGCATTACTGCATCGATTGCAACTACCGCTACTGAAGATTGATCGGAATCTTCTTGCCCTTTACCACTTTGCGAAATGCTCGTATTACTACAACCACTAAGAATCATCATTAGCGCTGCTGCGCCTGCAAGTGCTCGTTTTAGTTTCATACTCTCCATCGTAATTCCAGTACTCCCCACAACACTACTCCGCAAGTATGAGTGTGAATAAAATTTTTATTTTTCTACAGATACGTATCTATCCCATAAATATATTTCTTCCTAACAGAGAAATAACCCTAAAATCAAAGTTTTGTTTTGATTTATTTCATGAGCACAACATTAAGGTCGCGGAAGACCCACTAACGCAGCTTCAAATACTAGAGCTGGAGCTACGTTTTGCTGTAATCGAGTACGCGCTAAAGATAGTTGATCCAAAGCTTCTAAACTGGCATTAACCGAAAGCGAACTTGCCCAACGATTTATTTGCGATTCGTAATCCAAATTAACTAAATCTACCTCTGACCCTAATTGCCGCACTAGAACGTCACGGAAGAAAGAAACTAAGTAGATCAGCTCTCGATCAAGCCGATCTAAATTTCGGCGCGTCTGTCGCCGTTTTTCATTATCCGCATCTTCATTTATCTGACTGCGCAAACCAGTTGGAATTTTTGCATTCGGATCGAGCCCTAAGGCTTCCATTTTTTTAATCCGCAAAGCTTCCGCAGCTTCTTCCGTATCAACGTGTTTTTTCTTTGAGCTTTGCGCTTCCCGACCAAGCATATAGTTCGCATCGATTAAGGCTTTCGCAGCAATCACAGCATCTCCCACCCCACGAATCGAAAGGAAGACGTCGAGGCTACGGTTACGCAGAATCCGCGCTTCAGTATCGTGAGCCAATGCCCGAGCAACACCAATGTGTGATTGAGATGCAAGAGCCGCAACTTTCGCGGTTTCTAAATCTACACCGTCACGCCGAACCAAAAGTTCAGCTACCGCAGATGGATTGGGGGTAACAAGATTAATATTCCGACACCGGGAGCGAATCGTTGGCAAAACATCCGCAACAGCAGTAGTACAAAGAATCCAAATCGTTCGCGGTGCAGGTTCTTCAATTGCTTTTAATAACACATTGGTTGTGCGAGCAATAATTCGGTCTGCATCTTCAATAATAAAAACTCGCCAAGCTCCACTGGATGGAGCAAGGTAAGAGCGTGCCACAAGCTGACGTACTTGCTCAACACTGATAGTAACTAAATCTGTGGTGACTACATCTACATCCGGATGATTATCAGCCATCACAGCTTTACATTCACTACATTCGCCACCGCCTAAATGCTCTTCTTCGCATTGCAAACAAGCAGCAAAAGCTCGGGCAGCAAGAGATCTTCCAGATCCCGGAGGGCCAGTAAAAAGCCAAGCATGAGTCATTGCTGAAGTGTTTAACTCATTGCTATGAGCATCATTCAAAACAGGGTGATTACTATTTTCATTGGCGCGAAGTACCCGCGCCGCTGCAGCAGCACGAAGAATCTCAGACTTTGCAGCCTCTTGACTCACTAAATCCTGAAAAACACTCACGGAATAATTCTACTTTGCTCAGTTATCAATTTTCTGAAAGCAGGAAATTTCGGTCTGCAAACCAGCTCTTCCTCTTTCAAATCACTGCTCTTGGTAGGAAAACTGCTCGTAGTCAATAAGCTCATGAAGCACATTACTTACCCAGCAGTTCTTGCACCACCGCACGAACATCTGCGGCTACTTCCGTAATCGTCTTAGTTCCGTCAATAACTTTAATTCGCTCTGGCTCAGCTTTGGCTAATGCTAAAAATTCTTCCCGTACTCGCTGATGAAAAGATTCCCCAGCTTGTTCTAGCCGGTCTTTCACCTCTCCAACGCGAGATTCTCCGGCTTTTACTGGCACATCCAACAAAATCGTTAAATCTGGGATCAATCCTTCCACTGCCCACATGCTTAAATCACGCACGGCTTTTGTATCGAGGGCTCGCGCTGCGCCTTGATAAGCAACTGAGGAATCAAAATAGCGATCAGCTAGCACTACTTTCCCAGCGGCTAAAGCTGGTCGAATCTTTGTCGCAATATGATGGGCTCGGTCCGCAGCATAAAGCAAGGCTTCAGCACGTGGACTCACATCTCCGCTGTGCAAAAGCAACCGACGGATTTCGGCCCCGAGCTCTGTACCGCCTGGTTCACGTGTGGTCAGCACTTCGCGTCCTTGCTCTAGAAACCACTGTTTCAAGAGTTCGAGCTGTGTTGACTTCCCGGCACCGTCGCCACCTTCAAAAGTGATAAATAAGCCTTGATCCTTAGTCATGCTTTAGTTATCTGCTTTCTTTACCGAAGTTTTCTTTGCAGGTGACTTCTTCGCTGTTGTCGCTTTCTTTGTACCGGTTTTTGCAGCACCAGTTGTTTTCTTTGTAGTGCCCTTCTTAACGGTCCGCTTAACCGCGTTCCGCTTCTTTGGCCCACCATTTTCAGCAATCTTTAAGCGACGTGCCACTAAGAGTTCTTGAGCTCTTTCCGCAGTTAATTGATTAATATCTTCACTGCGTGGCACAGAAGCATTAGTGATTCCGTCCGTTACGTAAGGACCAAAGCGGCCATCTTTCAGCACAATCGGTTTTTCCGAAACTGGGTCAATACCAAATTCAGCCAGAGGTGGTTGTGCCGCTGCACGCCCACGCTGCTTTGGCTGACGGAAAATTTCTTCCGCAGCTTCCAAAGTAATTGTGAAAATCTGTTCTTCGGATTCAAGAGAACGAGAATCTGAGCCACGCTTCAAGTACGGACCATATCTACCATTTTGCGCAGTGATTAACTCACCTTCAGATTCGCCGATTTCACGTGGCAAACTCAAAAGCTGCAAAGCCTGTTCAAGTGAAACAGTTTCAATCGCCATCGTCTTAAATAGCGAAGCTGTTCGCGGCTTTGGTTTGACCTTTGAAACACGCCCCGTCGCGGTATAGCTGACGGCGTCGTCTGGAATAACCTC
>JAXFDG010000011.1:0-14730 GCA_034173665.1 Arcanobacterium sp. | reverse complement strand
GTACCCGCACGGTGACCTGATGGGAAGTTACCAGTCGCCTTACCGTAAACAACATTTGAAGTAATGGTTAGAACCGACTGAGTTGGAATTGCATCACGGTACATTGGGATGGCCTTAATCTTATCCATCACAGTGTGCACGATTGTTGCCGCAATATTATCTACCCGATCATCATCATTTCCGTAACGTGGGAAGTCTCCCTCTGTTACGTAATCGACGATCAAACCAGTTTCATCACGAACCGGGGTCACCTTTGCGTACTTAATCGCAGAAAGTGAATCAGCAACGATTGAAAGGCCGGCAATTCCACAACCCATGGTTCGGATAATATCCGAATCATGAAGTGCCATTTCCATTGCTTCGTAAGCATACTTGTCATGCGAGTAATGAATGATGTTCAGAGCTTCAACATAGGTTGCAATAACCCAATCGAGCATCTCTTCATACTTTTGCCAAACTTCATTGAAATCGAGCGGACCATCGCCTTCGATTCCCTTGTAGCCGTTAACAATCTGCTTACCGGTCATTTCATCACGACCGCCATTCATTGCATACAAGAGGGACTTTGCAGCATTAACGCGAGCTCCGAAGAACTGCATCTGCTTGCCGACCTTCATCGGTGAAACACAGCAAGCAATTGCTGCGTCGTCACCCCAGTGGCAACGAATCTGCTCATCAGCTTCATACTGAATTGAAGAAGTTTGAATCGAAACCTTTGCACAGAAATTCTTGTAGCCTTCTGGCAGTTCTGGAGACCAGAAAATTGTAATATTTGGTTCTGGAGCTGGGCCAAGATTCACAAGAGTCTGCAACAAGCGGAATGAAGTCTTGGTTACCAAGGTGCGGCCGTCATCGCCAAAACCGCCGTCAGACCAAGTTGCCCAGTAAGGATCCCCAGAGAAAATTGCGTCATATGCTTCAGTGCGCAAGAATCGCACAATACGCAACTTGATTACCAGAGCGTCGATAATTTCTTGAGCTTCAGACTCGGTAAGCACACCACGTGCAAAATCGCGCTCAAAGTAAACATCAAAGAATCCGGAAAGGCGTCCGAAGCTCATTGCTGCACCGTCTTGGCTCTTTACCGAAGCAAGATAACCAAAGTAAGTCCACTGCACTGCTTCTTTCGCAGTCTTTGCTGGTTCCGAAATATCAAAACCATAAGAAGCTGCCATTACCTTTAGCTTCTTCAATGCCTTAATTTGCTCTGAATGTTCTTCACGGTAGCGTGCCCAATGCTCGCTAAATGGCTGATCAGCAACAGCGTCCTTAGCAGCTTCTTTTTCCTTAATAAGGAAGTCAACGCCGTAAAGCGCCACACGACGATAGTCGCCAATGATTCGACCGCGGCCATAAGCATCTGGAAGACCCGTAATGATATGGGAAGAACGAGCTGCACGAATTCGTGGGGTATAAATATCGAATACGCCGTCATTATGCGTCTTCCGATACTTGGTAAAGATTTCCTTCACCTTTGGGTTGTGCTCAAGACCAGCTTCATGGATTGCGGTCTCAACCATGCGCCAACCACCATTAGGCATCATTGCACGCTTTAATGGCGTATCTGTTTGCAAACCAACGATTACATCATCATCTTCACTGATGTATCCCGCACCAAAGGCATCGATATCTGCTGGAGTATCTGTGTCCACATCAAAAATGCGCTTCTTACGTTCAACTGAAAGATAGTTATCTTCAAGATGCTGCCAAAGTGCAAGCGTCTTCTCTGTTGGCCCCGCTAGGAATTCTTCACCACCTTCATAAGGGGTGTAGTTCTGCTGAATAAAGTCGCGAACATCAATCGCATACTTCCAATTAATGCCTTTAAAATCGGCCCAGCCTTCGTATTCGATTCCGGCGTCTACGTCGGCGCCTGCGGTGGTAGTCACGGAACTCTCTCCTTTAACTGACTTTTATGAATTCCGTAATCATTCTAATTTCCTGACTCAAATTCCCAAAGCACGAAGTCACAGCTCACAGTGATGCAACTGACATTTTTTCTCATTTTTTAACCCCGGTCACAAAATCCCACCCTCCTCCTGGGACTTTCGTACCGACGTCGTACTTGTTTCACATCCCAAATGCGTCGTAGATTGAAATTATTTCAATCTACGACGCACAGAAAAATGCCTGATTACACAGCCACAAAAAGAGAATTACATTCCCGATAGCAAAGAAGCCGTAAAAGTTCAGAAAAACTAAGCAAAAACTAGGACTTTACTCCGGAAGTGACGGTCCTTGCTCTGGAATTTGGCTCTGGAATAAACCAAAAATATACCCATCCGTAAGAGCTTCCCAGGACGCTTCAATAACATCCATTCCAACACCGACCGTAGTCCAAGTACGTTTCCCGTCAGAAATGGTGATTAAGACGCGGGTAGTCGCTGCCGTTGCTGCACCTGGATTCAAAATTCGTACCTTGAAATCAGTAAGCACAAATTCGGTCAAAGTCGGGTATACGTTTTTTAACGCCGTCCGTAAGGCCCGATCGAGTGCATCAACCGGACCAACACCTTCACCAATTCGCATTAGCCGACGTCCACCAGCATGAATTTTCACTCGCGCCTCAGAACTGCCCTCCCCTTTTTGCAAGGAAACATCAGCTGCCCAAGACTCCACGGTAAAATAATTTGGACGTGACCCGAACACGATTTCACGTGTTAGTAATTCAAGTGAAGCATCTGCAGCATCGTAGGTATATCCGGCGGCCTCTGCAGCTTTTACTCGATTTGTAATTTCACTTAAGGCATCTGGATTTCCCGCAAGATCAATCCCGAACTCGCGAGCTTTCAATTCAATGGAAGCCCGCCCAGCCATATCAGAAACAATCATGCGCATATCATTGCCCACAAGTAGCGGATCGATATGCTGATAAAGATCAGCATTAACACGAATTGCTGAAGCATGTAATCCAGCTTTATGCGCAAAAGCCGAAGCCCCCACATACGGTTGGCGTGGCGCTGGAGAAATATTCGTAATCTCTGCAACCGCGTGCGCGCAATCGTGATATTCAGCCAGTTGCGCCTCTGTAACTACCTCGAAATCAGTTTTCAAAGCCAGATTTGGCACAAGCGTAGTCAAATTAGCATTACCGGTTCGCTCACCGTAGCCATTAACTGTTCCTTGAACTTGTCGGCATCCTGCTTCTACCGCAGCAATCGAATTCGCCACCGCACAGCCCGAATCATCATGAGCATGAATTCCAAGTTGTGCATCAGGATATCCGGCAACTGCTAATTCTTGTTTCAGCTCTTGCACAATTTTCGCGACTCGCGAAGGTAAAGTACCGCCATTGGTGTCGCAAAGAATTACCCAAGATGCTCCCGCTGCAAGCGCTTCACGAGCCACGCTAACCGTATAACTTGCGTCGAACTCATAGCCGTCAAAGAAGTGCTCCAAATCAACCATGACTTCACGTCCCTGCTCCCGAAGGTAGGTTACAGTATCGCGAACCATAGCCAGATTTTCTGCCCCGGTTGTTCGAAGCGCTTGCTCGACATGACGATAATCAGACTTTGCGACCAAGCAAACAATTGGTGCATCTGCAGCTAAAAGTGCTTGAACTTGTGCATCTTCAGCAACTTCCAGATGAGCTTTTCGGGTTGCTCCAAATGCTACCAATTTTGCTCGCTGCAGATAATCGCGACCTTCGGCACGCGCCGTCTTTAATTTTGAAAAGAACTCCGTATCGCGAGGAATCGCTCCCGGCCAACCACCCTCAATATAATCTGCTCCCATTTGTTCCAAAATCGGAAGAAGAGTTAATTTATCAGCAACACTAAGGTTAATTCCTTCTTGCTGTGCGCCATCGCGCAAGGTGGTATCAAATATGAAGATCTTTGCAGTCATAGGTTCACCGTACTAGTCACTGAGGCGATAGAGCCAGTTGAAACGGTCTTCACGAGTTCCAAGCTGGATTGAAGTAAGTTCATCATGAATTTGCTTAGTTACTGGCCCTGCTTCTAAACGAACATCGAAATCTTCTGAGGCTAGTCGACCAATAGCCGTAACCACAGCAGCTGTGCCGCAGGCAAACATCTCGGTGACTTCTCCACTCTCAATATCTGCAATCAGTTCTTTTAGCGGAATCGTGGTTTCGGAAACCGGAATACCTTCTGCCTCTAGGAAAGTTAAAATTGAAGAACGAGTTGTGCCTGGAAGAATGTTCCCATTGAGCGCCGGAGTCTTTACTGACCCATCACGCATAACAACGAAAACATTCATTCCGCCGAGCTCATCAAGATTTGTATTTGTCGCCGCATCGAGGAACAAACATTCATCAAATCCTTGTTTCCCAGCACGTAACTTTGGATAAAGTGAAGCTGCGTAGTTTCCACCAGTTTTCACGTCTCCCATTCCGCCCGGGCCAGCACGATGATACTCACGTTCAACCCAAAGTTCGATTGGCTTCGCGCCGCCTTTAAAGTACGGGCCTGCAGGTGAAGCGATAACTAAATATTCATAGCGAGTTGCTGCACGAACTCCTAAGAAAGATTCGCTAGCAAAAATAAATGGACGCAAGTAGAGCGAAGCTCCAGCTTCACTCGGAACCCAACGTTCATCAGCTCGAACTAAATCGACAATAGAAGCCAGGAAAGTTTCAATCGGGAGTTCCGGAATACCTAATCTAATGTTCGATTTATTTAGTCGAGCAGCGTTATAAGCCGGGCGGAAAGTCCACACTGAACCATCTGGATGGCGGTATGCTTTGAGCCCTTCAAACACTTCCTGCCCGTAATGCAATACAGAAGTTCCTGGGTCTAGAGTAATTGGACCGTATGGCTCAACCCGTAACTCAGACCATCCTGTTTCCGGAGTCCACGTAGCATGTGCCATATAGTCAGTGAAGTCCTTACCGAATCCAAGCGATTGCATCTGTTGCGCTACTTCTGCATCAGTACGCAAAGTTGAATGGGGTTGAACTTTAAATGTGCCAGCTAATTCTGCCGCAGTGGGAAAGCTTTGTGCAGCGATTTGCTCTAATTCAGTTGGAGTTCGACTCATTTTGCACCTTCAATTAACTTTACGATTGCGTCACCAATTTCGCTTGTGGAACGGACTAGCGGAGTTCCGTTTTCGTTCGCTGCAGCTCGTGCTGCCATATCCGCATCAACAGCCGCACTGATTTGTGATGCAAGCTCTGGATACCCAAGGAATTCCAACATTAACGCAACTGAGCTAATCGTTGCTGTTGGATCGGCTTTCTGTTGCCCGGCAATATCTGGAGCAGATCCGTGAACTGGTTCAAACATTGATGGGGAGGTTCGATCAGGGTTAATATTTCCTGAAGCTGCTAAACCAATTCCACCAGTTATCGCTCCTGCCTCATCGGTCAGAATATCTCCGAAAAGATTATCGGTAACAATCACATCAAATCTACCTGGATCTGTTACTAGATAAATTGTTGCTGCGTCTACATGAATATAGTCAACCGTAACTTCTGGATACTCTGCCGCAAGTCGATTAACTGTACGATTCCAAAGATGCCCTGCATAAACTAGAACATTGTGTTTATGCACAAGAGTCAACTTCTTGCGCCGAGCCATTGCTTGTTCAAAAGCGAAACGGACAACTCGTTCCACACCAAAAGCGGTATTTACAGAGACTTCAGTGGCGATTTCATGAGGAGTGTCCACACGAATCGCCCCGCCATTTCCGCAGTAAAGACCTTCAGTTCCTTCACGAACAACAACAAAATCAATCTCTCCTGGATTAGCTAAGGGAGTTGGCACACCCGGATAATATTTCGACGGACGAAGATTCACATAATGATCTAAATCAAACCGAAGTTTTAATAAAAGACCTCTTTCAAGAACTCCTGAAGGCATCGAAGGATCGCCAACTGCGCCAAGCAAAATTGCATCCGCTTTTTTAATTTCTGCAAGCTCTGCATCTGGTAAAACTTCACCGGTACGGTGATACCGTGATGCTCCCAAATCATATTCAGTAAGAGCAAATTCTAGATTAGTTGAGCTAGTAACTGCCTTCAGCACCTTCAAGCCCTCGGCCACAACTTCTGGACCGATACCATCGCCAGGAATTACTGCAAGATTAATTTTGTTTGTCATGATTTTAATAATAAAGGCGAGATACACCTTTCAGCTGAAGCAGCCAAATCTTGAAATAATATTATTTTTCTTAGCAAAATCGCTGGTAAAATAATACGGTAAGACTTCGCTGGCACGTTACAGCAAATTACAGCAAAAAGAATAAAGGCAAGTAACCACTCGCTCTCCTACCTGCATTGCTTTAAATATTTGTTTTAACGTGACCTTGTTTCCAACAGCAGTGTCGCCGGAGGTAAATAATGAAATTTTCAAAATCACGTATTTTTGCAGTTATCGCTGTAGCAACACTTACTCTTAGTGCTTGCGCAAGCTCTCCTGAAAGCTCAGAAGAATCCAAAGAAAGAGTTTCATCCTCAGAGCAAAAGAGCACCAACACCACAGATGTAGCTGCTAAAGAAACTGAGACCGCCACAGAAAGTGATTCCACTACGGACAGCTCTCAAAACACAGAAGCAAATTCAGAACAAAATAATAATGCTGATACGTCATCATCAGGCACTGCAAGCTCTGGTGAAAGTACAAACGTTAATGACGCAATCTTAGAAAAAATTCCAAACAAGCCAGTACCGGCTGATATTCCAGGAAAACCTACCTATGCCGAGTTTAATGCCGGAGTAACAAAATTACTTGAATCTACGATGACGGGAACTGGAGAAATACTGGGAGCAGAGGCTCTCGCTCTCTGGGGAAATTGTGTTTCCACAGCCTCCTATCCAACACTTTCCGTTGAGTATACAAAGCTTTTGGCAAGTGGAGACGTAGAAGCAGTAACCAGTTTTACAAACCTCAGTGAAGCTGACGCAAATGCTTTCTATGCTGCTTGGACTGGATGCAATGTAACCGAATAATTGGATTACTCGGTTACACGCGAATATCCCTCTCTGTAATATCCCTATCGAATATCCTGCGCCTTTAAATATGGTGGAATCCAAAGGCAGCGAATTTGCCGAAGGGTATCTGCATTCAATGCAGCTAGAACTAACTGGAATGCAACTGGAGAATAAGTAATATTTCCATGATTAGCAGCTGCAGCCGGGCAAAAATCTTGAATCGTTTTATTTGAAACTCCAGCCTCATTAATGAAGGTCTTGGTATAAGGGGTAATTACCGTATCTAATTTTGTGGAAATTACCGTATATTTAATCCCCGGCTTCGTTAATCCGCCAGCATTTAATTCTGCTAAGAATTTTGATCCGTCAAGCTGTTGTAAAAGTGCTTGCTGATTTGCCGAATTAAGCAGATTAGTTTCAAGTTGTGGGTAGCGATTCAACAAAGAATAAATCAGATTTTTCATTCCCATCATTGAAGTGCCATTGTTCGAGGGTGATAGTCCAATTAAATGAGCAACCTTAGACTCTCCCCCAAACCACTTAATATAGGCACGTGGCAGTACGCCACCGCCTTGCGAATGACCAATCAAATCAACTTTTTCTGCTCCCGTAGCTGCCCGCACACGGTCCACAAAACCGGCCAAAAAAGCAGCGCTTTGCCGGATATCTCCGGTAAATGCCATCGCTTCACGCCGCGGATTCATCGCCACGTTATAGTTAAATGAATATACACAAAATCCAGCCTGTGTTAAGTGCGGAGCCATAAAAGCCCACGTTCCATAAGCTGTGCCAGAAGTGCCAGGGATTAAAATAATCGGATTCTGCCCTGGTTTCGGCTTACAAGAAAAGTTATTTGCCCCCAAAGGATTTAACCCTGGTTTTTGATTCGCCAGAGTTTGGGCTCCGATTGCGGTATGTCGATCCGGACCATCCCCCTGCGCTGGAATCCCATCAGGACTTGTAAGCGCTGGAATCCCGCCTGGATTATCAATTGTTGGTTCATCTGCAGCAACGGCTGTGAGTGTCGAGACGCTTAACCCTAAAACCGCCAACACTGAAATCGTAACTTTTCGAAGCTTCATCGCAACTCTACTTTCACGACTGGAATAAGTATGACGACGATTAATTACCCAATTGCTAAAGAAATCGCAGCAATCAAAGCTGAGCCCACTAAGGCAAATATCAACACTAGTGCTGTAACCTTGCGAAATAGATTTGGACGCCGCGGAGTGAACTCTGAGTCATTAAAAGTCATGTTCTCAATATACCTTAGACTCTGATTATTTTTTCCAAAATAAATTGGCGAAGCAGTATTTTCATACTCACTTCGCCAATTTATTAAACCGTAGTCATGGAATTGTATTTACACAATCCGCATCACTAAATTTTTTGAGAACTCTTACCGACCAGCATTTCCATCGGTGTAGTCTTCATCGCGAGTTTCCCAAGCGAACATCTTCCGTAGTTCTACGCCAACCTTCTCAATTGGATGGTTCTCGCCCTTTGCGCGAAGTTCCTTAAATTCAACGCCACCGTTATCTTGATCGTCGATAAAGCGTTTTGCGAACGCGCCATTTTGAATATCGGTGAGCACATCCTTCATTTGATCCTTGACCTTTGGATCAATCACCCGCGGGCCAGAAACATAGTCACCGAACTCAGCTGTATCCGAAATTGACCAGCGCTGCTTAGAAATACCACCCTCGTTAATCAAATCAACAATCAGCTTCAATTCATGAAGTACTTCAAAGTAAGCAATTTCAGGCTGGTATCCAGCTTCAGTTAGGGTTTCAAAACCATACTGAATCAACTGTGAAACGCCGCCACAAAGAACTGCCTGCTCACCAAATAAATCGGTTTCAGTTTCTTCAGTAAACGAAGTCTTAATTACCCCGGCACGAGTTCCACCAATTGCCTTTGCATACGATAATGCTAAGTCCCATGCTGCCCCCGAAGCGTCTTGTTCAACTGCAACGATACAAGGAACACCACGACCTTCTTCGAACTGACGACGGACAGTGTGCCCTGGCCCCTTTGGCGCTACCATACAAATATCGTGACCTGCACCTGGCTTGATGTAACCAAAACGAATGTTAAAACCATGCGCAAAGAAAAGCGCTGCATCCGGCTTCAAATTTGGTTCAATTTCTTCAGCGTAAATCTTACGCTGATGCTGATCTGGCGCAAGCAACATAACTACATCTGCCTGTGCGACTGCTTCACCAACTGTGGCTACTTGTAGCCCCTGCTCCTCAGCCTTTGCTACAGACGCAGAACCAGCACGCAAGCCCACCACAACGTCCACTCCAGAATCACGAAGATTAAGAGCATGGGCATGGCCCTGTGAGCCGTACCCAATAACTGCAACCTTCTTCGACTGAATCAAGTTCAAATCAGCATCTGCATCATAGAAAATCTCTGCCATGGATAACTCCTAATATTTAGCTGGCGTATCTCAAATTGCTTGTCTCTAGAGTACGCACTTTTTCTTTATCTTGCCGGATAGTCTCACTAGCTACCCATTTTGATCAGATTATTTAAATCTGCCTCGAAGTACTCGCTCCGACCCGAAGCACTCACGCCGATTCGAAATACTCACTCTGATCTGAAGTACTCACAAAATCTCCGAACCGAACTATTCAGAGTCCGCTTGCAACTCCAACAGTACTTGCTCACTCACAGAACGCGCTCCACGGCCAATAGCCACAGTTCCAGACTGTACGATTTCTTTTACCCCATAAGGTGCAAGAGCCGTTAGAAGTGCTTTCACCTTAGATTCAGAACCAGTGGCTTCGACAGTAACCGCATCTGGCACTACATCCACAATTCGCGCCCGGAACATTTCAACAATCTGCAAAACGTTTGTCCGATTCACATCATTCGCTGCCACCTTTACCAAGACCAGACGACGATGCACCGAAATTTCATCTTCTAGCTCTTCAATATGAATCACATTCACGAGCTTGTTTAGTTGCCGCTGCAATTGCACAATTGGAAGTTCTTTCGCATCAACCACGAGAGTAATGCGCGAAAGCAACGGATCTTCTGTAGGCCCAACTGCAAGAGAATGAATATTGAAGGCACGGCGTGCAAATAACCCGGAAACTCGAGCCAAAACACCTGGCTTATTTTCCACCAATACGGAAAATGTATGACGCTCACTCATCGCTTACTCCTCATCATCACTAAAGTCTGGGCGCTGATCTCGCGCATACATAATTTCATCGTTAGATACGCCTGCTGCAACCATTGGCCAAACCATTGAATCTGGAGAGACCACAAATTCCACTACTACCGGACGATCATTAATTTCCATAGCCTGTTGAATTGCTGCATCGACGTCTTCAACTCGTTCAACTCGAATTGAAGCACAGTCATACGCCTGAGCAAGTAATTCAAAATTTGGAATTCTCACAGTTCCAGCGCCGGTATTTAAATCTGTATTCGAATACCGGGCGCCATAGAATAAGTTCTGCCATTGCCGAACCATTCCCAAAGAAGAGTTGTTAATTAACGCAACCTTAATCGGAATATTATTCAAACGGCAGGTTGCCAACTCTTGGTTCGTCATTTGGAAAGAACCGTCGCCGTCAATACACCAAACAGTTTTTTCCGGATTCGCAACTTGTGCCCCCATTGCTGCCGGCACTCCAAATCCCATCGTTCCGGCACCACAAGAGGTAATAAAATGCCGCGGAGTATTCGGGCGTACAAACTGAGTTGCCCACATTTGATGCTGCCCTACTCCAGTAGCAAAAATTGCTTCCGGAGCAAGCTCACCTAAACGACTTAAAACATATTGCGGACTTAATAAACCGTCCTTTGGCTCCTCCCAACCAAGCGGATAAGAGTTTACAAGCCCATTCAAGAAAGTCCACCAAGATTGCAAATCTGGTTTTCCAGAAACTTCAAAAGTCTTTGGTAGCTGTGCGTTCAGCAATCGCAAACTTTCTTTCAAGTCCCCTAAAAGCGCGATATCCGCATAACGATTCTTTGAAATTTCAGCTTGATCAATATCCGCGTGAATCACTTTTGCTTCTGGAGCAAAAGAATCAAGCTTCCCTGTGACTCGATCATCAAAACGAGCACCTAGAGTAATTAACAAATCAGACTTTTGCAGAGCGAGAACTGCCGGAACCGTTCCATGCATTCCCGGCATTCCTAAACAGTGCGGATCTGAATCCGGGAAAACTCCCCGCGCATTTAAAGTCGTCACTACTGGGATATCAGTTAAATCAACAAGTTCCCGTAACTCGGCCCAAGCTCCAGAACGAACAGCTCCACCGCCAACATACAAAACCGGCTTCTTTGCCGCAGCAATCATTTCAGCCGCCGCAACAGTCTTGGTACGAGACGGGGTAATTGCCGGGTTGTAACCAGGCAAATCAAGTTTTGGCGGCCAGACGAAATCACATTCTGCTGCCTGCGCCGACTTAGTTACATCAACAATCACTGGCCCGGGACGACCCGACTGCGCCAAATAAAAAGCTTCTGCAATTCGCTGTGGAATCTCTTCTGGATCAGTGATAAGGAAAGAATGTTTCGTTAATGGCAGCGAGGCACCAATAATATCTGCTTCTTGGAACGCATCCGTACCAATTGCGCTTGCCCCAACCTGACCAGTAATTGCCACAATTGGAACAGAATCAAGATTTGCATCTAAAAGAGCTGTCACTAGATTTGTTGCACCGGGTCCGGAAGTCGCGATACAAACACCGACATTCCCTGAAGAAACTGCATATCCTTCAGCCGCGTGTCCGGCCCCTTGCTCATGACGCACAAGAATATGCCGCAGTTTTTCCGAGCTGAAAAGTGGATCATAGGTAGGAAGAATCGCCCCACCTGGAAGGCCGAAGACATCCGTGACCCCAAGTTCTTCTAGAGCTCGTACAATATTCCGGGCTCCAGTAGAAGCTTCCCGAATTGGCTCACGTGCCAGAGCTTTCGCTAAACTCTCCGGCATCCCAGAAGTATTGGCACTTCCAGTATTTGAGGTCGTCATAATATCTCCTTTTCTCCTGCCACCTCTAACACTTTTATGAGAGGTAACAAAAACCCCTCGTTGGGTCCGAGGGGTTTGCGCACCAGCCGAAGCAACGTACCAACAGGTGCGCTACTTAATCACGACTAGATGCATTTTCTTCATGTCTTCAGCCTATCTGTGGATTTTAATCAGCTGCAAGCCAGTTCCGATATATCTCAAATATTGGATATAAATCCTAGAGTGACCCAAGAACGGTTGCGACAAGAATCTTTCCAATCATTGCCACTGGGTAAACCAAGGCATACCCAAGAGCAACTCGCGGATCAGAATTAGTTCGTCCATTTGCGAATGCTAGTACTGCCGGCTGCGTCTGTGTGCCGCCCAACATACCGGAAAGCTGCATTCCACCGACCTTGAAGATTGCACGCATGGCAAGATACATTCCCCAAGCTACGATAGAGGTCATAATAAAGCCAAGAATCAGAATTGAAATCCAAGCACCCGAAGTAAATGCATTTGCAATCTGCGATCCGGCATTAGTTCCAGCTTGCGCTAAGAACAACAAGAGACCAAGCTCAGAAAGTACCGCACAGGTAGTGTTTGGAAGCGCCGTAACCATTGGACCGATGCGGCCAAGACGACCAAAAATCAAACCAATAATCAGTGCACCGGCAGCTGCACCGATACCAAACGCAGACCCACCCGGCAAAGGAATCTTTAGTGCACCAATAAATACACCAAGAGAAATCCCGATGCCTAATGCTACTGGGTTAATATCAGTCAAACCCTTTGTGGAATCACCGAAATAAGCCGAAAGCTGCTTCATCTTCATGGTTGGTGCGATTACGCGAACGCGATCGCCCATTTCAAGCATGAAATCTGGAGTTGCCACCATATCAGTATCACCACGGCGAACGCGTGAAATTGCTGCGCCGTAATGCTCTGCAATATAAGCATCGATTTCTTTAATCGTCTTTCCAGCAAGTTGCGTCTTTGAAACAGTGATTCGACGGAAATCCAAGAACCGGCGGTCAGCACGTAAGGAATGTGAAGAACGGTGTCCAACTAGTTCAGTCATTTTCTCAATCTGTGCAGTAGTACCCACAACAGTAATGAGATCATCTTTTTCCAAAACATCTGCTGGCGTCGGAATCCAAATTGGGCCAGTTTCTCCACGACGAATTCGCGAAATTTCTACATTCTTCTTAAATAAACCGAGAATTTCTTTAATTCGTGGCTGATCATCACGATCAACACGCAAATTAGCGTGAGTTACTGGCTCAGGCTTATCAGTATCAGAACCAGAATTCTTAATCGCTACTGCTGCCGCAATCATCATGCCAATAACACCATAGAGGTAGGCAATTGAATATCCAATTGTTGCAAGCTGCGGATCTCCTGAAGCCTCCCCGGCAGCTGCAAGAGCTGGAGTGTTCGTTACTGAACCAGCAAACGTTCCAGCAATTAAGGAGATGTCCATTTCGAAAATATATTTACCGACGGCGTATCCAACTCCAGCCGCAATGATATACATCAAAACCATTGTGACCATTGGACCCACAGCACGCTTAATGTTTTCAAAGAAAGACGGACCAGAGTTATTACCAATACCGAAAGTAAATAGCGCTAGACCCATGATGCCAATCTCATGAGGAACATGCACATCTGCCCCATAAGCAGTGCCCCAGGCCGAAACTGCAATTGCAAAGAACAACACTGCTGCCGCACCAAGTGAAACACCACGGACTTTGATATGCCCAAAGAACATACCAACACCAACTAAGAAGAAGGCAAGCAATACTGGCTGCGTTGCCAAGAATTCGAATACGGTCTGCATAAAGAATATCCTCAATCGATTGGGGCGCTTTCGCTCTCCCCAAGTGCCTCAAGATAAACGCAACTCGAACTTGAGCCACGTCGTCTTTAATTATCCCCTGTGCCGGTACGGAAAAGGTGTTGCCCAAGTCCCAGAAGAATTGTGCAACACCTCACCTGTGAAAAAACAGAGTTAAGCTTCAGGTAACTGCCTTACAGCTCCAAATGAAGCTGAAGTTGCCATTGCCGCATAGGCTTTAAGAGCTCTTGATACTTCGCGCTCGCGATTTCCGCTCCAAGGCAGCGCACCCTTAGCGATTCTCCGTTGTGCCAAGACTTCCTCAGGCACATCTAGGTGCAGCTTCCGGTTAGGAATATCAATCACGATCTGATCGCCTTCTTCAACAAGCGCAATCATTCCGCCTGAAGCCGCCTCAGGTGAAATATGCCCAATACTTAAGCCGGAAGTACCGCCAGAAAAACGCCCATCGGTGATAAGTGCACAGCTCTTTCCGAGCCCCAAACCTTTCAGGAACGAAGTCGGGTAGAGCATTTCTTGCATTCCCGGACCGCCTTTTGGCCCCTCATATCGAATAACTACGACGTCGCCCGGATTAACGCTCTTACTCAAAATCAATTCAACTGCTTGTTCTTGAGAATCAACCACTCGTGCTGGCCCGGAGAAATTAAATAATTCTTCGTCAATGCCGGCAGTCTTAATCACTGCTCCATCTTCTGCTAAATTACCAAAAAGCATACAGAGCCCACCATCCTTGGTGTAGGCAGACTCCACGGCGCGAATACACCCTTCAGCACTATCCAAATCTAGCTCTTCCCAACGCTTATCTTGGGAGAAAGCCTGCGTAGTACGCACTCCTCCGGGAGCTACTGAGAATAAATCTTGCGCTTCGGCAGTCGGTGCACTCCCACGCACATCCCACTTTTCCAGCCAAGATTTTAAATCTGAAGAATGAATTGCATGCACGCCGTCGGCAAGTAAACCGGCTCGGAAGAGTTCCCCTAGGATTGCCGG
>JAXFDG010000010.1:0-4538 GCA_034173665.1 Arcanobacterium sp. | reverse complement strand
TTCACCAACGCCGGTGATAGTTCCACCAGTGCCGATACCAGCTACGAAGATATCAACTTGACCTTCGGTGTCTTCCCAAATTTCTGGACCGGTAGTTGCGGTGTGAACTGCTGGGTTTGCTTCATTTGCGAACTGTGAAGCCAAAATTGCGCCTGGGCGTTCAGCAACGATTTCGTTTGCCTTATCGACTGCGCCTTGCATTCCCTTTGCTGGTTCGGTGAGTACGAGTTCTGCACCGAAACCACGGAGAAGTGCGCGACGTTCCTGGCTCATGGAAGCTGGCATGGTGAGCACAACGTTATAGCCGCGTGCTGCACCAACCCAAGCAAGGGCGATTCCGGTGTTACCAGAGGTTGCTTCAACGATTGTGCCGCCTGGCTGGAGTGCCCCAGCTGCTTCTGCAGCATCAACAATTGCTACGCCGATACGATCTTTTACGGAATTTGCTGGGTTGTAGAATTCGAGCTTTGCAAGTACGTTTGCGCCAGTTTCTGCTGCGAGGCGGTTAAGCTTGAGGAGGGGGGTCTTGCCGGTTAGTTCGGTGATTGAGTTGTAGATTCCCATTTTCTTTCCTTTACTACTGGGTAAGTCTTACTACGGATTAAGTCTTTTAATAACTGTTTTTCTTCTTGACGCCGTACCTTCAGATAGATGAAAAATCTGGGGCGTCAATTAGGTTTTTTGTTAGTTTCTTTATGGATATTTTGGAAACGAGCGTTAGACATGCGCATTTACGCGCACAAAAAACTAGAGCCTAACGCTCTAGTTACACTGACAACACTGAAAAGAGGAAGATACTGCAAGCTGGAATGTCATCATCAGCTGCTCCTTCCTCGCAAATGTGGCACAAAAGCCATTAGTGTTTTGTAAAAGAATTATTACAAATTGATATTTTCACGTCAGATGGATCTTTGCAAGTTTAGATCCCAGCTTGAGATGTAGGTAATACTATTTTAATTTTCAACTTTGATTTTAAGTTGTGGCTTTAACGTTCGGGGTTAAGCTTTGCGGCTTTAGCTTAAGAGGGTGCTAAGAGATTTAGTTTCAACGAAGTTCGGATTTCAATGAGGTTTTGGCTTTAAGGCAGACTACTGCAAAACTCCAGCAGGGATTTCGCGCCAAATCGGACCAAGGATTTGTGGGGTGATCTGGCCCGAACTTAGGGCCGCGACGTCTGTTTGAAAAGTATCTACATTGGCAACTGCAAGTTCAATCCTGGCTCCACTGGCTTCATAATGTGTGGTGATGATTTCGTGTCCGATTCCGCGCAAATCTGCTTCAAGCCTGCCGGCAAAAGTGTGGTCAGCAAAGATTTCTACATGTGTGAGTTCTTTTTGGGAGAGAATTTCTGCACCGTAAATACATTCACGAACAGATTCGGAGTAAGCACGAACTAATCCTCCAGTCCCGAGCAGGGTTCCGCCAAAGTACCTTACAACTATCGCTACGACGTCGGTAAGTTTGGCTCCGACTAAAACATCAAGCATCGGGCGCCCCGCGGTTCCAGAAGGTTCTCCATCGTCAGAAGAGTGCAGGATATCGTTTGCCCCGGGGATTGAAATAATTGAGGCTGAACAATGGTGCCGTGCGTCTGGGAATTCAGCACGAATTTCAGCAAGGTTTTCACGAGCTTCTTCGAGTGTGGCAACGCGGCGAACTATAGTGATGAATTGCGAGCGTTTAATCTCTAGCGTATTTCGCAGGTTTGTGCCAGGTGGTAACCGGAATGAAGTCATGTTTATTATTATGAGTGATTGCGTTAAAACTTGGGAGTTTTGCGCCGTTCCTGAAATAGTCTGAGTATTTCTCTGAAGTATTTTCTTGCAACGTGTGTGGTATTACTCAGCGAAATTTTGCATACGGACTTTTAATCCGCAGGTTTAATACGATAAACTGGACGACGGTCTGCTCTGTGCCACAGTTATACTTTTTAGTTATCTGTGATTAGTGCAGAGCAAAAGATAGATTCGTTTGGATTGGTTTGCCCAGTTAATTCTGGTGCATATTTGATTCAAGATATTGGAAGGAGCGGTAGGAATGGCAGTTCCAAAGCGCAAGATGTCTCGCAGCAATACCCGCTCTCGCCGCTCCCAGTGGAAGGCTGAGCTCACTGCTCTTCAGCCAGTACGCGTTGGTGGTAGCGAGAAGCGCATCCCACGCCGTTTGGCAAAGGCTGCACAGCAGGGTCTGCTCGACTAATAACAGACTGAAAAAGGAGGGTTCAAAAGGTTGAACCCTCCTTTTAATTTTGTCTTCCTTTTGTTTTAGCTGCTCGAACCCGCCTTTGCTTATTTACTTTTCCGGTGGGTGCGTTTCTCGTAGTTGATTTTTAGTTAACTAGTTCGGTTATTTCTTCGAGCTTAGAAGCAAGCGGAATTGAGGAAATTTCCCCAGATTCAGATTTTGCTGCTGAAATTTTACCTTGCTCGTTAAGGAGCATGATTGCATACTTATCAGACACTAAATCATAGGGCGCATCTTCGTGTGCTTTCAAGGCCAGAACTACGTTTTCGCCTTCGAGGTCAGACAGTGGCACAGTATCTGGTTCTACATAATTGACGCCATCTTTAATCCCGCCAACCTGACTCACCTCAATAATTTCTCCTGCAGAAACTGCTCCAGAAATTACTTCAGTTACTCGTATTTTCGTGACCAATATTGGAATCGCGAGCTCTTCGAGATCTTTTTCAGAAAGAGTAACTCCGGCTTGTGGATTGCGTTGGGGGTCTGGGTCATCTGAAATTTCAGGATATTGAAGTTCAGATGTTGTGGATAATACTTCTCCTGTGATTATCAAGTCAGAATCATCGACTAATTGTTGTGTACTTTGATAGGAAGCGTATTCTGCATCAATCATTACGGTGGCCGAATCGGCAGTATTAGCGCATCCTGCTAGTCCTATTGCTGCTGCAGCAGCTAAAACTACTGGCGTGTATATGTTAGTTTTCTTAGTTTTCATTTGTAACATGCCTTTACGTTTGCAACATCGTATGAAGTTGGTTTAATGATTACTGAGCGATTTCGGGAGTGCTTCATAAGTGACCCGGCATTTGTGCTGGGGTTATCGTTAAGTTTCAGTGCATGCCCTAGTTCGTGTGTTGCTGTGGAGCGTATCCAAGCATAAAGGTTATTTGCTGGTGCCTTTTTCTGTATTTGATCTGAATTTAATTTGATTGTGAATCCTGTTACCGCTTTCGCGTTGTTGAGTTTGGGGGTGTATAGTCCAAACTAGGTTTGAGATGTGTATGGTGCTGCAGACATTGATGAAGTTGCAGTGTTGTTTTTGGATATGGACACCCCTGCACCTGATGTGTTCCAATTGCTTCGAGCCACGTCAAAGTGTGCTGACCATGCAGCGTTGGAATTGCTGTAGTTTACTGAAAATGTACGGGATGGGTAACCGTATGAGTAGCATCCGTATAGATTTGCATCTGCGGAGAGTGGGAGTGAAGCTATTGCCAGTGAAGTCAATAGCAGTATTGCGAATTTTTTCTTTGTCTTCATCGAGTCCCCTATCGACGTTGAAAAGAGGTGGTTTCGACTAAGCCGCGTTGGCTTGGTAGTATCCTATTTTTTAAAACGTATTTGCGCAACACTTTTATGGAATTGTAATACTTTTGTGATAAAGTTTAATACTTTCGTAATTAAGTCGGTATCTCTCATTTTGTCCATTGTTAGGGGTGTAATCCCAAAATATTGGACAATAATTAAGTTTTTGTGAGCCAATTTGAAGCGTAAAGTCTAGACTTGTGTTCTAGACTTGCGATTAAAGTCGCTCAATAATCTTGCTAAAATCTACGAACTCTCCAAATTCCGAGTGTAAAGTTGGGGTGCCTGCGGGCATATTAACTTCTTTCAAAGCATTCCTTGCTGCAAGGGCGTCTTGTGCGGAAACAGTTTCCGACTGGCGGGAATCAACTTGCTCCACGGCGTCGGCAATCCCTACTTCTTGAAAAGTCCCTGTTTCGTGAAAGATTTCAGGCGCAGTTGCTTGCAATAGAATCAGAGCATCCTGCGAGACTCGCATCGCACGTTCGGCAATGCGGGTAGTGCCAGCGAAATCTTCTGTAGCTGCAAAAATACCAGTAGGTACTGCGTGAGTGCCAAGGTAGGCGAATAGTGGACGCATCGCATTATCGATTACTAAGGAGTGGCGTGCGGTGCCACCCGTAGCGCCAAGGATGGTCACTTTCCCGCCGAGAATCCCGGGCTCGACAAGATCAAAGAAGCTTTTAAATAACCCAGCATAGGAAGTGTTAAATGTTGGAGTGACTGCAATGAGCACATCTGCTGCTTGCAATGTTTCAAGAGCTGCCACAACACTCTTCGGTTTAACTGGGTTTAGGAGCGCAATCGCAATATCAGTACCGAGGTCACGCAGGTCAATCCGGGTGTGTTCGACTGTTATCCCTTTTGTGCTGGCTGCCGCAAGGAATTCTCGCTCGAGGAGGTCGGCAAGTTTCCCGGAAGTAGAGGGATTTCCGAGACCGGCTTGGATGGTGACGGTACGCAAAGTTCTCGCAGTCTTGCTCATGATA
>JAXFDG010000009.1:0-4259 GCA_034173665.1 Arcanobacterium sp. | reverse complement strand
GAAAACGAAAGTATCCCTCTCCGTAACCTGTTGCCACAATTTCCAGAGCAAAGCCAAGAGCACAATAAATAAAGTTTCTAATAAAGTAAGTGCAATTCGCGCGATAATTGCCTTTGCTGAAGCCTCGGCCCAATCAAAAAGAAAATAAAAATAAGTAAAGCCGTAGATAAAAGCAAAAAGAATAATGTTCAGAATTCTTTTTTGGCGTAATGCCACCCAGAGAATCGGAACAGCAACAAATATGAGTGGCCAAAAATTCATCGGAGGCGCAGCTAAAAATAATGAAAATCCGCCGCAAATAGCAAGCAATAAATCAATAATTACTTTTCTCATTGTTTAAAGCGCTAACTTCACAACTTGTGGAAGAACTCGAACTACTGCAGGTAAATCGCAAACATATTCCCCATCAGCCATTAAACTTGGTGGATGTTGCCCAACTTCTGTATCTGCTGCTAAAAATAGTTCTTTCACCCGAATATGATCAATATCTGCATCAGTGGTATGCATTGCTCGTGCAAGCTTTGGAAGTTTTGACGCAACGCGAGAGACGCTCATCCCCTTCGCTAAAATTACATCAAGCCATCCATCATTTGGTTTAGCATCTGGAGCAATACAAATACCGCCACCAAAAAATCTCGTGTTTGCAACTGAAAGCAAAGTCATGGTTCCACGATAATTCAACTGCTCACTCTTGATTTGCACTCCATAAGGTCGATATTCACGAATCGCTGGAATCATCGCACGAATATATCGCAAATTTCCCTTAGGCCAAGTCATTTTATTAGTCCGTAAATTAATATCTGCATCAATTCCTAAGCTCACCACAGCCATTGCATAGTGTTTTCCAGAGTTTGATTCAATCTCAATTGCATCAGCACGATAAAAACGATTAGCAAATAACGCTACTATTACTTGATGCAATGAATCTTCGATGCGGTGAATTGGAAGCTTAAATTCACGAGCAATATCATTGCCTGAACCAGCAGCTACAATCCCTAAAGGAATACCACTATCTGCAACAGCAGCAACTCCAAGATGAATCATTCCATCTCCGCCAACAACAACTAACGCATCCACTTCCCTACTACTAACAGCAGCTTTCATCTGACTTAGTGAATCTTGTGCTGAGTTTCCTGTCAACCACCGAACTTCAACCGGATATTCATTAGTAACTTTTAATAGCTGATTACGATACTTTGCAGCGCGGCCTTTGCCAGAAGCAGGGTTCAAGGCTATTCCAATAATCATTTAGTATCTTCCAATTCTGTTTGCAAAGCCTGAAAATCTTGTTTATCCCAGCGATTTGTAGCTTGTCGTAAACGCAACTCGCGTTTTTCTCTGCGAATTTTCCGAATTTCTGCTCGTTTTTCTTTCGCCTCTTTGCGACGCTGTGGATTTGAATAAAGATCATTTCGCGGCTCAAAAGTTTCCCGCACACTTGTAGAAACCTGTGAAAGTTTTGTTCCAAACCCCGAGCCGGCAGCAAAAAGATTTTTCCCGCTCTTCCATAATTGCCACAAACACCAAAGAAAATAACCCAAAAGCAGCAAAATCCCGATAAATAAAAAAGCTAAAATCAACTTTGTCATAATACTTCACTTTCGGATTTTGCTTCATAATGCGTCAGCAAATTCTGAAAATCCTGTGACATCTCCTGAATAAAATCTACTTGAGAAGTCTCAATTAATTTCACTGAATCTCCCAGACGAACTAGTATTTCTCGTAAAACTTGCCGCGAGCGAACCGTGATTTCTAAAATTATTGCTGTTCGTTCTCCTTTTCGCACTTCAACTTGTGGAATAACTTCCGATATCCACAATGCATCTTGCGAACAATGCAATCTGACTAATGTGCCTTGATAATTTGGAATTTCTCGCTTTGCTTGAGCTCTAAGTCTTGTATTTTCACGAGTAGTTTGCTGATTACTTAATTTCTGCACGTCAGAGATTCGTTCAAGTCGATATCGACGAATTTGACCATCTGCTAACACGGCTTCTAAGAACTCTGGATGCCCAGCAATAATTGCCAACGGAAAACATTGAACTTCTTTATCTTCAACTCCAGGCAGAGGTAAATCATGATGCTTCCAGTAATTAAATTTCACCATCTGCCGCTGGGCGATGCATTCATTTAAAACTTTTACTAAATTCTGCGAATATACTTTTTCCGGGGCTGGCCATAATTGAGAGAATCGTGTATGTTCTGCTAAAGCTTGAGTAATCAGAGCCCTGATACGGAGTAATCCCACCCGATCAGATTCAGCCGCAACCTTTATCTGCGAGTCAATCACCACTAATAAAGCAAGTATTTCAGAATAGGATAAAGAAATTGCTCCCGGGTCAATTTCAAGCGCAATATCCACCACATCGTCTGGATTAAAATCAAGATCAAACTCAAGATTAATCGGAGAAATAAAGCCCTCGCCGTCGATAAGTTCCGTAGTAAAAAGGCTGATAAGTTCAGCGTGCAGTTCGCGCGGCGGGCATTTAAAACTTTCTGCAAGGGAGCGCAAAGTAACAGGAGCATTCTCCAACAGATACTGCAGCAGGGCAATCTTTCGGGTTAAAGCAACACCCATCTACTCACCCCCTAAATTTGCAAAGTATCTTAAGGTATCTAGATAAGCCTCCCGAGCCCAACGCGGCTCAACTAACTCCACATCAGTACCATAAAAATCAAGGAAGGCAAATAAATCGCCAAGATAAATTTCGTTAAGACGATATCGATTATCCCCTAAAGAAATTGCGAAATCTGCTAACGGAAGCTGTTTTTTAGTAACAATTAAAATCTCCGCATCAACTAAGGCAAATTTATCATGCAGGCTCAACGAATTATTTTGCGGATGGTTTTGCCAAGAAGTATCCTCCTCAGTAAGCCCAAAATTTTCTGTATTCGTTTCGACGGCGTGCGTCTGTCTTAGGTTTCTTAAAGTTTTTGTATCTTCAACCATGACAGGTTCAGATGCAATTCTTGAGGTTTTAAAAGTTCGTAACTCAAGAGAAGTTTCGTCTTTGTTCGCTACTTTTGCAAATAAGTAAAAAGATTCATAATGCACTTGTAAATTACACGGAAGAGCACGATACTTTTTTACTTCCCCAGAAGAAGCTGAATAATAGTCAAAGTCAATAAATTTCTCTTGCGAAATCGCAATCGCAATTTGTGAAATAAACTTTCCAATTGGCACACGAGTGCGTAATCCATTCGTTGACCCACTCGATGATTCTAATGGCAGCAGTTTTGTTAAAGCCGACTGCGCAAACGACTCCACTTCCCCATCTGCTTTATACCCAAGGATAGATCGCAACAAAGTAAAATCTTGCGGAGTAGTTACCGGTAATTCAACTAGTAAAGAAGTATCTAAAAAGTATTCATTCTGCCCTCGAGCATTCATTCGTTCCCGAATCGGAATCCCGGCATTAATCATTGCTTGTAAATCTCGGCGCAAACGCTGGGCAGGAGCACTTTGAATATCGGGAATTTCCCAGACCGAACCGGTTATTTCTGAATCACGATAAGCCGGTAACCGGAGCAAATCTGAAAAGTTTAATACTTTTCCATTTTCTAAAGCCAGTTGTACTGCAAACTGACGCTCGTCAGGCGTGAGATTACGCGTAGGTTCAACTGGGGTGTTCTGCATAGTTAATAGTTTAGTCCAGTAAACTAACTCTCATGATGATTTGGCGCGATGGAATCGTTTCAGAAATTATTAAATCTTGGCCAGGAGCTGTAGAAGTACTGGTAACTGTTACAGACAATCACTCTGCAAGCAATATTGTTAAAGCATTGGCATACCCTGAAATCACTGGAGAAATCCTTCCCGGTGACCGAGTTTTACTGACTGGCTCTGCTGTTGCGCGTGGTCTTGGAACTGGCGGCTACTATTTAATTGCCGGAATTCCTGATCGGTTACCATCAGATTCTGAATTAACCGGACATTTAATGAAAGCTCGCTACACTCCCCTGCAATTTATGGTGCAGGGCGTAGACGAACAAGATACTGAATTCCATGAGCTCCTTGCTGAAGCTGATGATTTAGCTGGCTTACCGATAGTTTGCGCTGATTTGCACTCCGCTTTACCAGCAATTGTTGCCGGAATTAAAGCGATAAATAAAAAAGCTCGAATTGCATATGTAATGACTGATGGTGGAGCACTTCCAGCTTGGTTTTCTCGCACGGCTGCTGAATTAAAGGAACGGAATTCAATCATCGGAACAATTACTGCCGGTCAATCCTTTGGCGGAGATCTCGAAGCGGTAAA
>JAXFDG010000008.1:0-8605 GCA_034173665.1 Arcanobacterium sp. | reverse complement strand
TCGCCGTAACGCTCTAAGTAGCGGCCAAGAAGCACAATATCGATAATTTCTTGCCGAGTAAGCTCGGTGGATTCATCTAAAACAAAATCAAAAGTGCGTTCGTGGAGTTCGTCGAGCACATCGTCTTCTTCTTCGATGGCGATAGCAATACTTAAATCTTGTGTTTCGATGAGCTCTGCTACTAATTCGCCGACTTTTGCTGCCCGCTCAGCCATCTCCACAAATAGGTCATGAATTTCGCCAGAAAATACTGAATCTGGATAGCGGCCACGAGCAATATAGGCAACGTGGCGGGCGAGATCACCCATGCGTTCAATCACAGAAGAAAGACGTAATGCAGAAACAACCACTCGTAAGTCAGAAGCAACTGGGGCTTGTCGTGCGAGAAGAGAAATTCCCATTTCATCAACTGCACGTTCTAATAAGTCAATTTTTTTATCGGCGTCAATAACTTTTTCGGCCTTATTTAAATTTGTGTCACGGAGGGCGACAGCTGCTCGCCGCATTGCATTTGCCGCAGCTTTGGCTTCGCTTACTAAAGTATGGTGAAGCTGATTCATCTGCTGCACAAACTGATCACGCACGATTGCTCCTTGGGTTTCTGTAAAGAAATGAAATTCTGGTATCTAAATCAAATCATGAATTTCTTACTGAGAGATATCCAAAAGGTTAACAAAAGGTTGCGAGATTTTTGCAAGTGTTTGTGAATGTTGCGGCACACGATATTCTAGTTGTGGTTCAGGTACTTCCGAATGCGAGGCAGAAGATGAACGAGGCCCTTTGGTTTATTTGTGGAATCATTCTTGGCGCGCTCACGATTGCTGGAATTTGGCGGACAGAAGTTCGGATGCGGCGAGCAAACAATCAAAAAGCTTTACTTGAGTCACAGGCTCAAGCTAATGAACGAGTAATGTTAATGCTCGATTCTTTGCCTGAATCTTATATTGTGGTGAATCAAGATTTAGAGATTGTGCGGGCTTCTTCATTAGCCACGGCTTTCGGTCTTATTAGTGATGGAGTATTGCGTCCGAATTTGACGCAAATAGTGACTGAAGTTTTTGCAACTGGGGAACGCCACGACGTCGAATATGATGCTGTAAAAACTTTTTCTCGTAAGTCCAGTGGACGCCGAATTTGGGTCAGAGTTTCACGAGTGGATGAAGAACGGGTAATTATTCTTTTTGAAGATCAAACTGAAAAATTACGTTTGGAAAATACACGTAATGATTTTGTGGCTAATGTTTCTCATGAATTAAAAACACCTATCGGGGCGATTCGTTTGCTTACGGAAACTTTGCAAGAAGTGCAGGGTGAGCCAGAATTAGTGCGCAAGTTTCTTAGTAGCCTGGACCAAGAGTCTCGACGTCTTTCGACACTGGTACAAGAAATTATTCAATTGTCCCGAATCCAGAACGGGGATCCGCTAGACAATCCACAGCCAGTTGCTGTTGACGCGATGATTGCAGAAGTGTTTGAGCGGATGGAAGTCGAGGCGCAGTCTCGGAAGATTGTGCTTAGTTCTGGTGGGGCTAAAGGCCAGTACATCTATGGTGATTATGCGTTGTTGGTGACGGCATTGCGAAACCTAGTTGATAATGCTGTGCGATATTCAAGACCTTCTTCGCGAGTGACTGTGGCGGTTTCGGCAGAATCAGAAAAAGTCTCAATTGCCGTGATTGATGCTGGTGCGGGAATCGCCAAAGAGGCCCAGGAGCGAGTTTTTGAACGGTTTTATCGTGGAGATGCTGCCCGGTCACGAGAAACCGGGGGATCTGGTTTGGGTTTAAGTATTGTGAAACATATCGTGAAAGATCACGGTGGCAATATTGAACTGTGGAGTGAGCTTAATAAGGGCTCTACTTTCACGATGGTCTTGCCGGCATATGATGAATTGGCAAACGGTGGTAATGAATTACGTTTTCAGCATGAAGAACTCGATTCTTTTCAGGAAGTTCCCGCAGATTCTCATGGGGTAGTGGTTTCTGAACAAAATTTGGGATAGCAGCATCTGAGTAAAATCCGAGCAAAATAGTCAGGTAGGAAGAAAATGACCACAATTCTATTGGTTGAAGATGAACCAACATTGCGAGAAACTCTTGCCTTTAACTTGCAGCGTGATGGCTACGATTTGGTTACGGTTGCCGACGGCGTGCAAGCTCTGGATAGTTTTAATTCTCAGATAGATTTAGTGTTATTGGATGTAATGTTGCCAAAACTATCAGGAACTGAAGTTTGTAAACAGCTTCGGCAAAAATCAAATGTTCCAATTATGATGCTAACGGCAAAAGATTCTGAGATTGATAAAGTTCTTGGATTAGAGCTTGGGGCTGATGACTATCTCACTAAACCTTATTCATATCGGGAATTATTAGCTCGGGTTCGCGCATTGCTTCGACGGACACAAGCTGTTTTTGAAGAATCTGTGGCTCCGACACAAACTTTAGCTGTTGGGGAGTTACTGCTTGATGCTCAGGCGCATGAAGTTCGAGTGCGAGGGGAACTTGTGCAGATGCCGTTGCGTGAGTATGAACTACTTGAATTATTGATGCAAAATCCAGGAAGGGTGCTAACTCGGAATCAGCTTCTTGATCGAATTTGGGGATATAACTATATCGGTGATACCAAGACTTTGGATGTGCATATCAAGCGATTACGCTCAAAAATCGAGATTGATCCGGCTAATCCACAGATTGTTTTAACAGTTCGTGGCGTGGGATACAAATTAGTGGAACGGTGAGATAACCAATATAGCAAGCCGATTTTCTCGCACCTTGATAGAATGATGCATAACTGTTTCGAGAGGTTGTGATTATGAGCTTTCAAGTTGGCGAAACCGTGGTTTACCCACATCATGGCGCGGCTCGCATTGAAGATATTTCTGAGCGCACGATTCGTGGTGAAAAGCGGCTCTATCTCACCTTGCGTATTATCCAGGGCGATTTAACAATTCAGGTTCCGGCTGATTCGCTGGAGAATGTAGGCGTTCGGGATGTTTCAAACGAAGATCAGTTAGAACAAGTTTTCTCAGTTTTGCGTGAAGAGAATGTTGATGAGCCAGCCAACTGGTCACGTCGATACAAAGCAAATGGTGAAAAGTTAACTTCCGGTGATGTGAATAAGGTTGCGGAAGTTGTGCGTGATCTTTCTCGGCGTAACCTTGACCGGGGTCTTTCGGCAGGGGAGAAGCGGATGCTTTCCCAGGCACGCGGAATTCTTGGTTCTGAGGTTGCTTTAGCACGGAATATTTCTGACGACGAAGCTGGTGTGTTACTTAACGAAATCCTTGGTGAGTTTAACTTAGCTTCTGGAGAGAGTGCTGAATCTGCCGAGAGTAGTGCGTCTGCAGAATCCTCTGCAAGTAGTGCCTCTGCTGAATCGGCAGAATAAGCTAAGCGAAAGAATTTAAGCAATGAGTGTTGCGGCATTGATTGCTGGTGCTGGCTCGGGTACGCGCCTAGGAGCAAATGTTCCGAAAGCTTTAGTGGAATTATCTGGTAAACCATTAATTCTGTGGGCAGCTGAGAGTATGCTGGCAGCTGGAGTTAATGAAATTATTGTGACGATTCCGGCTGGAGAAACAGAGTCTTTCGCCAACGTGCTTCACCCCTTAAAAGGGATGCATCCAAACCTCGAATTAAAATTTGTTGTGGGTGGGAGCACGCGGCAAATGTCGGTAGCAAATGGACTTGCGGCAGTTGAAGCGGAATATGTTTTAATTCATGATGCGGCTCGAGCTTTAACTCCGGTAAAGCAAATTGAAACAGTGATTCAAGCCTTGGAGAACGGAAACGATGCTGTGATTCCAGCGCTCGCCGTCGTTGACACAGTGAAGCGAATTAAGGGAGAAAATTTCGTATCAGAAACCCTAGATCGAACTGATTTGCGAGCAATTCAGACTCCGCAAGGGTTCCGCACTGAAGTAATTCGTGCTGCTCATAAATTCGGCGAAAGCTTAAGTGAAACTGAACAGAGTGCGGTTCCAGATGACGCTGCCCTAATTGAGTTAATGGGGGCAGAGGTACTAGTAGTTCCAGGGAGCCGCCGAGCTTTAAAAATCACCACAGCTGAAGATTTAGCACTTTCAGAGTTCTTTTTAACCTATGAGGAACAAGACTAAATGGATTTTTCACTTTTTCGCACTGCTACTGCGGTAGATGTTCACGCCTATGCCCAGGATGCCACAAGACCATTAGCATTGGCGTGTTTGCAATGGCCAAATGAACGTGGTTTAGAAGGGCATTCAGATGCTGATGTGGCAGCACACGCTGCTTGTGATGCACTATTAATGGCTTCCGGAATAGGTGAATTGGGAACAGTTTTTGGGGTGGACCGTCCAGAGTGGGCGGGAGCTAGTGGTGCGGCCTTACTTGGTGAAACGGTAAGACTATTAAAAGAAGCTGGTTGGAAAATCGCGAATGTGAGCATTCAAATTATTGGGCAAAAGCCAAGATTTTCCCCACGGAAAGCGGAAGCTGAAACTGCGATGAGTGCAATTATCGGTGCCTCAACATCGGTTAGTGCAACTACTACAGACCGTCTTGGATTTACTGGAAAAGAAGAAGGTCTCGCAGCGATTGCGAGTGCCCTTGTGTATCGGGAGAACTAAGAGAAGTTTTGCGCGAGAAATTTTGAGCCCACGAGCACTTTCTGAGAATTAGCGCCGTGGGCTCAAAAGTTACTAGCGGTTAATACGAGTAGCTACTGTTTCTTAGCTGGGTCCTTAACTGGAATGAAGGTAATTAAGCCAAGAGCAAGCACGAAAACGACGCCAAGAATTCCCGCATAAGCAACATCATCTTTTGCCTGCCCGGTAATCATTGCGGCGCTCACGATTGCTGTTGAGTACATAAAGGGAGCTAGGAAGGAAACGGCACGACCAGTTGTGGCGTAGAGACCGAAGAGTTCGGCTTCATCACCCTTTGGTGCAATTCGGGCAAGATAGGTGCGGGAAGCCGCCTGGGTTGGGCCCACAAAGATGGACAGCCCCATACCGAAGACCCAATAAATCTGCTTTCCGGTAAGCCCAAATGCACCATTGTGGAAGATGAAAATAATCAGACCAAAGGCAATTAGCAGGGATACTGATACGATAATCACGAAACGTGAGCCGAGCTTATCGTCAAGGTATCCAAAAGCAATGGTTGCGATACCAGCTACCACATTCGCTGCAACACCAAAAAGGATTACTTCACTAGGGCTAAAGTCAAAAGCTACAGCTGCAAGAACTGCACCGAAGGAGAATACACCCGCCAAACCATCGCGATAAATCGCTGAAGAAATTAAGAACCAAACAATTGAACGGTCATCATTCCAGATGCGTTTAATCGAGTGGAAAACATCGCGATAAGCGCCGATGATTCCGCTGCTATGAGCGTCAGATTTTTTCGGAGCTTTGTTTTTTGCGGTGAAGAATACTGGGAGTGAGAACAAGAATAACCACGCAGCTGCAAAAAGCATTGCAACTCGAACATTTAAACCGTTTTCGGAAGTAACTCCAAACCATCCCACTTCAGGACTGATGAAACCGATAAAGAGAATCAGGAGAAGCACGATTCCACCGACGTAGCCGAGACCCCAGCCAAAGCCAGAAACGCGACCGACATTCTTTTCAGAAGCAATATCGTTAATCATTGAGTTGTAAACAACGGAAGAAATCTCGAATGTAATATTTCCCGCGCCAAGTAAGAATAAGCCAAGCCAGAGTCGCCCTTCATTTGGGGAAACCCAGAACAGACCGGTTACAACGAGCGCCGTCATTAATGTAAAAGTAATAAGAACGGTGCGTGATTTTCCAGAGCGATCGACCCAATGACCAAGTGCTGGGGCAACTGCTGCAACGAGAAGTCCGGCAACTGTGAGGGTCCAGCCGAGATACGTATTTGCATCTGGGCCGAAGAGTTTCGCGTTAGTGATATATGTGGAAAAGACGAAAGTGGTTACAACTGCGTTGAAAGCCGCTGATCCCCAATCCCAAAGTCCCCAAGAAATTACAGGTTTGCTAAATAGTTTGAGTTCCTGTTCCTGAAGTTGATCTGTAGCAGGAATGTGATCTCCGGGAACTGGAATCACCGGATGCGTTGCTTCATTTTTGCTCATATATCTAAAATAACTGTTAAACGCGTCGCACACTTGCTTATTTCAGGGCGAAATTTTAGATGCGGCTAGGCTTTGTCTGAAAAACGCAGGTAATCTTGAGATGTGACTTTGAAGATTTATGACTCTGCAAACAAGTCTTTGCGCGAATTTAAGCCGCTGCATGAAGGAAAAGTAGGAATTTATCTATGTGGTGCAACTGTTCAGGGTGCTCCGCATATTGGGCATATGCGTTCAGCATTAGCCTTTGATGTACTCGTGCGTTGGCTTACTCGTAAAGGTTATGATGTTACGATGGTTCGTAACGTAACCGATATTGACGATAAAATTCTCAATAAATCAGCCGAAGCGGATCGTCCTTGGTGGGCGTGGGCATATCGCTTCGAACAGGAATTTGCGCGTGCCTATGATGCGCTTGGAGTGCTTCGTCCAACCTATGAACCACGCGCAACGGGTCATGTCACAGAGATGATTGAACTGATTCAAAAAATTCTTGACGCCGGTCATGCATATGTTGGGAATCCTGGCAATGTTTATTTTGATGTTGCGTCTTTGCCGGATTATGGCTCGCTGACACGTCAATCTTTGGAAGAGCTAAAAGCTGAGGAAAGCGACGCTGAACCAGATAAACGTTCCCCGCATGATTTTGCGCTTTGGAAAGCTGCAAAGCCAACTGAACCAGAAACTGCAAGCTGGAATACTCCATGGGGGCGGGGACGTCCAGGGTGGCATCTTGAATGTTCCACAATGAGTGGTAAATATCTTGGCGAAAGTTTTGATATTCATGGTGGCGGAATCGATTTACGATTCCCACATCACGAAAATGAGCAGGCACAGTCACATGCCGCTGGTTTCGGATTTGCACAATACTGGATGCATAACGCTTGGGTGACGATTGACGGCGAGAAGATGAGTAAATCTCTTGGAAACTCGCTCACAGTGGAGAACATCTTAGCTGAACATCCAGCAGTGCTGGTTCGACTTGCCTTAGGCACAGTTCATTATCGTTCTACAGTTGCCTACTCTGATCAAACTTTGGCAGAAGCAGCTGCCGTATGGGAGCGTCTTGCCGGATTTGTGAAGCGTAGTGTGGACGAAGTGGGTGAAGTTCCACTTTCTGAAATTTCTGCGCACACTGAAGCTGATTATCCGGCAGATTTTGCTGCCGCGCTAAACGATGACTTAAATGTTTCTGCTGCGCTCGCTGTCGTTCACGAATACGTAAAGCGCGGCAATAACGCGCTTGCGCAAGAAGACGCATCAGAGGTTCGCGCAATGCAGGTTAATGTGCGTGCAATGCTTGACGTGTTTGGTCTCGATCCACTTGCAACTCCTTGGCGGGAGAATTCTGGAGGCACAAATGATGTGATGGCGTCTGCGCTTGATACTTTGGTGCAGGATGTATTATCGCAACGAGCTCAGGCCCGTGCCGAAAAAGATTGGGCAAAGGCTGATGCGATGCGCGATCTTCTGGCAAATGCCGGAATTGTTGTAGAAGATTCGCCGCAAGGCGCTCGATGGAAGCTGGGAGAATAATATGGGTGGTCATTTTGGGCGTCCAGGCGCAGTGCGAAAAGGGGCGAAAAAAGGCAGTCGTGTTGGTTCCGGGGGGCAACGTCGAGCCGCTCTTGAAGGTAAAGGACCAACTCCAAAAGCCGAGGATCGGACCTATCACCCAGCTTATAAGCGTAAGATTGCAGCTCAAGCAGCAGCTGCAAAAGCTGCCGGGCCGAAATTGCGGGGTGTTTTACGGATTCCGGAAGGTTACGAGTTAATCGCTGGCCGGAACCCGGTAGTAGAGGCTGTTGCTTCGGGAATTCCATACACTCGCGTTTTTGTGGTTGGTGCGCTTGCTAATGATGAACGTGTTGCTGAGGTAATGCGGGCGGCAACCCACGCTGGAATGCCACTGCTTGAAGTGACTCGTTCCGAACTTGATCGAATGACTGATGGGGCAGTGCATCAAGGAATCGCGATTGAAGTTCCACCTTATGACTATGTTGATTTAGCTGAGCTTGTTGATGCCGCGCGGTTCTCGTTCCGGAAGGGCCTGATTGTCGCGCTTGATTCAATTACTGATCCGCATAATTTCGGTGCCGTGGTTCGTTCCGCTTCCGCGTTTCATGCCGACGGCGTCTTGATTCCGGAGCGTCGTTCAGCTTCAGTGAATGCAACTGCGTGGAAAGTGTCTGCAGGGGCGCTTGCTCGGGTTCCAGTTGCGCGGGAAAAGAATTTAGTGCGAGCTCTTGAAGAATTGAAAGAACAAGGCTACTTTGTGGTGGGATTAGCTGGTGAAGGAAGTGAATCTTTACCGAGGCTTGATTTAGCTGATGTTCCACTTGTGTTGGTAACAGGTTCCGAAGGAAAGGGCCTTTCCCGTCTTGTGCGGGAAACTTGTGATGTTCTAGCTTCAATCCCGATTGCTTCAGAGATGGAATCTTTGAATGCGGCAGTAGCAACCGGTATCGCACTGTATCAAATTGATCAGCTGCGTTCTTGAAATGTCTTATCT
>JAXFDG010000007.1:0-4204 GCA_034173665.1 Arcanobacterium sp. | reverse complement strand
AGCCTGTGGCCCTTCCACCAGCTGTTGGAAATACTTCTGCCGATTCGCAGACCGGTGTAAACCAGTAACTTTTTTTAACTGTCCGGTAAATGACTCAATCTGCTTCTTCGGCACGCTCTCAACTTTCGCGATATTTAGCTTCAATTTCTGGAGTAATTGCTCCAGCATCGATTATATCGCGCATCATGAACGCAGATGGTTTCGGAGTCCGTGCCATCGTGTCTAAATCAAGATGCACGATTCCAAATTGTGGCTCCATTCCATCGCTCCACTCCCAATTATCAACAAAACACCAGTGATAGTAGCGTTCAAATGGAAGATCGCTTTCCAAAATAGCTCGCAAATGATCAAGAATGAAACCACAACGGAACTTTTCCACACGTGAACCTGGCGCGGCGTCGTCAGTGATAGTTCCCGAAACGTATCCAGATTCAGAATTATCAGCAGTTCCGTTTTCGGTAATCCAAATTGGCAAACCATAGCGGTCATGTAAGCTCTTGGCCGCAATCACGATTCCATCTGGATAAAGTTCCCAGCCCAAATCATTAGTTGGGGTACCCGGGAAAGTACCGTCATCAAGCCCGGAAACAGCTGTTCGAGAATAATAGTTAATACCGATAAAATCGCAGTACTTTCCGCGTTTCACACCTTTTGGTTTGCCTAGGAACGGGCCAAATTTGCCCTCATAGAAGGCGTCCTCAACTTGCCGATGGAAAAGATATTCATTCGCTTTAGTGAAGAGCTTATGTAGTGGATTCTTCGGATCTAATGGTTCAAAAACGCGCATATGGTGGGCAAATCCCACACGGGCTTTTCTCCCTGCCCTATCAATTACTCGATGAATCAATTCATATGTTTGAATATGTGCCACTGCCAAATTACGCAAACTCAAACGAAGATTTTTCCAGCTCTTCCCATTAACAATTGGACCATAATCAAAAAGATAAGCTTGAGTTACATAAACATTTGGCTCGTTAATTGTGACCCAATCTGTTACTACTGGACCGAGCACAGCTAAAACTCGTTCAACGAATTCGAGGAAGTACTTAATATTCTCTTGTTTATTAAATGCTCCCATTGCTTCAAACCAAAGCGGATGCCCAAAATGATGCAGGGTCACAAGAGGATGAATCCGGCGTGCAATCAAATCATCAATTTCTTCACGGTAGCGTGCTAAAGCAGATTCGTCGAACTTCCCCAATTCTGGCTCAATTCGCGCCCAGTCCACCCCAATTCGCGCAGTTTGTAAATGCAGCTCTTGCATCAAAGCAGAGTCTTCTTGCCACCGATTCCAATGGTCTGTAGAAATTTCTGGGCTGGTTCCGTCAGCCACTTTCCCCGCTTCTGCATAAACATGCCAAGTAGAACGAGGTAATGATCCTTCAATTTGCAATGCTGCCGAACCTGTGCCAAGCATCAGCTTGCCGAGCGGAATTGACTTTGTAGTATTTAAAACTGGGTTCACCTTTGAACGCTCCTCTAAAACTTATGTAGTACTTAGAATAGCAAATAAATGAACGTGGGAAAATCTTTTCCCTAGAATTTCTTTTCCAACCCTAGAATTTTCTTTCCAATCGCGAATTTACCGCACATAAAATTTCTACCAGTTTCTTCCGCAAGGGTTTTGCAGCAATCGCAAGTTCTCGCTGCGCTGCAATATATTGCGCTTTGCCAGCTTGGGTTTCAATTGAAATTGGCACTAACCCAAGACTGGAACAGTCATACGGAGAGGCGGCCATATCTACAGTTCGAGCCTGTAAAGCTAGATCATACGCCGCGATTAACAGCTCTCCGGGGACTAACGGAGCTAATTGCAGACAGCTGCGTAAAATATCCATTGATACATGAATACAACCTGGCTGCTCATTCGCTAATACAGTTTCGTAGCTTGGTTGATATTGATTTAAGGGCGCAGCCTCCGGAGCGAAGAACCGGAACGCATCAAAATGCGTGCAGCGAATATGGGCTTGCTCTACTAGTTCATCGGTTCGCTCTTGCCCCAATCGGAGTGGTAATTGATGACGCGTTTCATCAACACGATAAACCATTGCCCATTCATGCCACCCTAGGCAGCCAAATATAGCTTCTCGTTCCAACAACATTGAATGCAGTCGGAACAGATGTTTAATCCCCTTTTCACGATGCTTCAGAAACTCTAGGTCGAGACATAAACCAAACCCTTTTGCAGTTTCCACCTCAATATACCAAGGGAGTTTCGCTTGAGCTTCATAAGCCGCCAAAGCATCGACGGCGTGGGAAGACCCGCCGTCGATACAAGGTTTCAATAAAACTATTGGCTCACCTTGCCGAGTAACTCCCGGATGCCAATTCGCGAAACGGCGCGGACGCAATGGATAGTACTCATAAAGAAAATCTTCAAGCGGATGCTTTTCACCACGTTTGCGCCGCTGCACATGAGCCGCTGTCCGCTTATCCGCTTCAGCTTTATGTGCAAGTACACGCGGATACCATTGAGCAGGAGTTAGTAATTTCTCCGTGCTTAACTCTTGAGTTATCTTCACCGGCGGAGATGGCGACTCGCAGTACTTAGACTGTAGCGATTGCACAATTTCCGTTTCTCGTACTTGAACAGTTTCCATTTTGCGTGAGCTATTTTCTGCTTTAGCTTTTCCCGCTTTAGCTATTTTCAACTCGCCAACACTGGATTGCGCAGTTCGCCAATTCCTTCAATTGCAGCAATCACCTCAGAGCCAGGACCACCTGCCACACCTGGAGCTACTGCCCCAGTCAAAATAACATCTCCTGGCAATAGCGTAAAACAGGAAGAAACATAAGCCACGATTTCCGGAATCGACATCGCTAAATCAGCAGTATTACCCTCTTGGACTAGTTCGCCGTCGATATGCAAGGTTAAACGAAGATTATCAAGATCTAAATCTTTGCCGGTATTAATTACCGGTCCGAGTGGGCAGGAAGTATCAAAACCCTTTGCGCGCGCCCACTGTGCATCTGTTTGCTGAGTCTTTACATCCGTTACGTCATTTGCCACGGTGTAACCAAAAATTACATCTTGCGCACGCTCTACCGGAACATCTTTACAAAGCCGCGAAATAATAATTGCAAGTTCTACTTCATGATGAAGATTGCCAGCCCACTCTGGTTCAACAATCGGCACATTTGGCCCTACTACTGCCGTATTTGGCTTAAGGAATGTAAGCGGTGGATTTTCTAACGAGGCCGTCGAATCTTTACCATAGACTCCAGCGATCGCGACAACTTTTGAACGCGGAAGAATCGGCGCAACAAGGTTTGCGTCCTGCGCTCGCACTATTTTTCCACTTGCTTCAATCCCAGAATATAAAGGGTCTCCAGTCAATAAATGATAACTATCAGTAGTTTCATCGTAGACGCCGAAACGTGGACCATCTTCAAGGGATAAACGTGCAATTTTCATGCCTTTAGCTTAACAAAAGCAAACTACTGGTGAAACATTCACCATCAGAACTGCCCTTTTCGTACTTGCAAAATATTTGCAAGAATAAGCAGGTTTCCGTTATTTGCAAAAGGTTTTATTTGAATTTCATCGCCAAATCTTTGCAGCTCAGGAATCTCGTAACGCCCAGTAACTCCACAATCAGTGCCAACGCTCTGAACTGCACTAGTTTCAGTTCCAAACTGCAACTCCGCATACCCCTCATTTTCTGCGGCGGACTCACTGTAAGCAGCACCATCAAGAATTTCTGCAATATCGACGCAAGAGAGCAGCACTAATAATTCAGAATCTGCTAGTTGCTCTTTATTTAATGGCAGAGATAATTCTTCTCCGGTAGCGTTTGCACCAATATCCACCCTTGCTAGCACAGCAGAATTAGGGCCAACTTCAATTTTTTCACTATTATGGATAACTCGATCGAGTTGGATTTTCACTCGTGCATCTACTAGGTCTTTTTCCTCTTCACTAAGAAAACTAGCCCCCACATAAGAGAAAACTTTTTCTCCTTTTAAGGAGTCAGTCGCTAAATTTTGTTTATCAATAATAGTTTTCTCTGTAACCGCATCATTTTCCTTATTCATTTTCCCATTTAGCTCATCATCAGAATCACAAGCTCCAAGGAAAAGTGAAATACTCAGAAGAAAAAAACTAGCTAAACCTACTTTTGTTTTCCTAAGCATATTAATCACCTAACCAATCTTCAAATACCTCTATCTCCTAATATCCCTGAGTAAACCAAATCGTAGGAAT
>JAXFDG010000006.1:0-3130 GCA_034173665.1 Arcanobacterium sp. | reverse complement strand
GAAGTATCCACCTTTAATACGGGTCTTGTAGGCCAGGTTTCCGCCTTCTTCTACTTTTCCGGTATTCCACCAAGCTTGCTTGGAATCAAGATGGAACGCCTGGCTTTGTGGATTGTCTTCAAAACGCACGTCGTCGAAAATATAAAACTCTGCTTCTGCGCCGATAAAAACGGTATCTGCGATACCGGTAGCAGCAAGATATTCTTCAGCTCGCTTAGCGATATTACGTGGGTCGCGACGGTAACTTTCACCAGTAAAAGGATCAACCACAGAGGCATTTACAACCAGAGTCTTCTTTTTACGGAACGGATCCACGAATGCGCTGCCAAGATCTGGCATGAGTCGCATATCGGATTCATGAATCTCGGTAAACCCGCGAATAGAAGAACCGTCGAACATTAGTCCTTTGGTGAGATTATCATTATCGAATGCTTCAACAGGAATCGTGAAATGCTGCATTACGCCAGGTAAATCACAGAAACGAATATCTACGAATTTAATTTCTTCATCAGCGATAAAGCGGATAGCTTCGTCAACACTTGAAAACATTTTTCTCCTGATGTTAGGCCAAAGAACTAGTTTGGGATGAGACCAAGAACCAGCTTAGGCAGTTAATGGAAAAAGATTTCCTTTACTCCAGTTTAAAGGGGCTCTTGTAAAACTGCTTTAACGTTCATGATTTGAATTTTATACTGCAAAAGATGTTCAAAATATAAAAGTATGCAAAATAAAAGTGGTGAGACTTTCAAAGTAAAGTCTCACCACTAATGTTGGTCTAGCTAGCTATGTTCGCCTTGTAATTAAACAATGTGAATAGGCTATATTCGCAGTAGCCTAGCTTATTTATGACAAGTGCGAAGGTACTTGCTTATCCACGCATTGCTCTGCGATTTGCCCGAACGTTCTTTGGGTCAATACCTTTTGGAATTTGCACATTATTAGTACGAACTGCGGATAGGCGAGCAGCCAGTGCTGAGAGCTCTTCATTGGTGATTTGCTTTGGAAGTTTCCGAAGCGCTTTTTGTAAATCTGAAATTGGAGTTTGACCCTCGTCGTGTCCAACCTGAATTACGTGAATTGGCGCAGAAGGAGCGACGCGCTTAATTGCAGCTCGTTCATCTGCGATTAAACGGTTGACTCGATTTGCAGGACCTTCAGATACAATCACTACTCCGGGACGTCCGACAAGACGGAACAGTAAATCTTGTGTCTTTGGATTAAATCGTACTGGTTCTTCTGAAAACACCCAACCACGGCGAATTTGATTAATAACTGCACCAGCAGCTCCTGGACGTCCATCAATTTGCTGGTAAGAGGCTTTCCGCACGAATTGAGTTAAAACTAAGAGCGGTAGGGTAAAGGTAATCATGATTCCGATTAATGGCCAGAAAATCCAGCTTCCTGTTTTAATCGTTAGAACAACAGTTAGAATAATTGGAATAAGGGCAGTTGCAAGTAATATCCAAGGAAGATTAGGGTATGACTTAACTGCAACACGGTAGGCATCTCCAATGTAGGAGTACCAACGCTTCTTTCGCGGCTTTTTAGTCTTCTTTTCAGTTGAATCTTGTGCCATCTCATTTCCTTATTCGTAGTAACGCCTAAATTCTATGCGAAAAATCTAAAATGGTAAAAAAATCTAAGCTTTCAGAGTGCGAAGAAATTTCAGAGCGTCACTGAATAAAGACAGATCATCACTAAATAAATTAGGAATGGTTTTGGAGCGCTGAAATTAATCCTCCGAGAGTAATAATCAGAGCTGCACAACCGGCAACATAGAATCCGTAGGTTGGATTTAACTCTACAAGGTTTCCAGCAATTAGAGCTGTGGTTGAAACACCGAGAACGTTCATTGATCCAAGTGCGGTGATTGCGGTTGCTGATCCGCCGTCAGGAGCGCGGTTTCCCGTAACAGTAAAAATTGCAACAGAAGCTGGACCAATTGCTAATCCGGCAATAAACAAAGTAAGTGCAAGCAAGCCGGCAGAGTGAGGCAATGTGCAAAGTTGAGTTAATAGGGCAAGCGTAATTCCACCGGTGATAATTCGCATTATCTGAGAAAATGATTCTGGCAGAAGGACTGCCCCCAGAGCTGTAATCGCAGCTCCAAATCCAAGAGCGGCATAAATTAACCCGGCGGCACCGGCATTGCCAAAAGCCAGAGCACTAGCAGTTGTGGCAGTCTGCATCGCACCAAAAAACATTCCGAGTCCCAGCATTGCAATGAGTGTTCCAGAAACTCTTTTTAAAATTACTGTGAATTTCGGGGAAGTTCCAGAAACAGCAGATTTTGTTGGACCAGGTGCATGTTTTGAAAGAGCAAAAGGAATAATACAGCTGATAACAATACTTGCAGAAATAATTAATGGTGCAGTAGGGGCAATGAGGGAAGAAGCAATTCCAACAATTGCTGGGCCAAAGACGAAACTCATTTCATCAGCTGTTGACTCCCAAGATAATGCGCTTGAGAGTTGTGGTGAGGTTTTCGATACGTGATACCAACGAACCCGGGCGAATGCGCCAAGTGGAGCATTCGTTATTCCAATAAGAATACAAATTAATACAAGAATTATTACTGGAGTGTTTGCGGAAGCAGAAAGAATGAGTGCCGTTAGTC
Source organism: Arcanobacterium sp. (assembly GCA_034173665.1). Taxonomy (GTDB): domain Bacteria; phylum Actinomycetota; class Actinomycetes; order Actinomycetales; family Actinomycetaceae; genus Arcanobacterium_A. Next base: position 513 of record JAXFDG010000006.1, on the reverse strand, counting down.
CGAGAAAGTTACCGATGGCGGCAATAATCAAAGGGATACGTTGGCCAAAAAGATCTGTTAATCGGCCAAGAATTGGATTGCCGATTCCGGTGGCGATGGCTTGGACTGCGGAAAGCGCTGCAGCTTTGGATACAGACCCAGTAGCAACAGTAATGAGGGTAAGGACCCCGATAATATTCATTGCATAAGGAAAACGGCCAATAAAGGCGATGAAAAAGTTTAGTTTTCCTAAGAGCTTTGGTAGTTCACTATAAGTAGCAAAAATTGATAGCGCTTTTAATTTCGGCATTGTTTCTTTCAGGAATATGTTTCTTTCAGGGATAAAAGAGTTTAAGTATTTCAGTGCAGGTTTAATACTTTCAGAAAAACAAAGAATATTGAAGATGATAAGTGTGGAAGTGGGCCCCCCCCAGGGTGTGGTTGGCCCATCCCAGCACTTCGTTGCAAAAATTCCAATAGTTGTTGGGTAGGTTACTGCAGAATTTATAAAACAAGTTAGTCTGCAAAATCAAC
>JAXFDG010000005.1:0-13110 GCA_034173665.1 Arcanobacterium sp. | reverse complement strand
GTTTCGTCAACGGCAGCAATAAGATCTTCTTTGGTGCCGATGTCGTTGATTGCGACCTCCGGATACTTGGAGGAAGTGTTGTTAGCGGTCATAGAGTTGGTGACTCTTTCGGATATAACTAGAATTTACATGGACAATTGGTCTATACAGAAACCCGTATATACCAAATGACAACTTTACGCGAGTTTTCCGTGTAAATACAAGTACAAAACCATGTTTTATCTGCTAAATACCACACATCACAAAAGATCACGGGCCTTTATAAGTTTTCACAGAGGAAAGAATGCACAGAAAAATCCTGAAACAGAGAAAGTTCACTAACAGATAAAATATGTTTCCCTTCTAAACAGATCCCCTCCCTAAACCTTTATCAATAACCAGAGAAAGATTTATTCCTTATGGAAAGCTTCGGCCGTGAGAATTTACGTCCTACCGACGACGTCGCCACCACAGCTCGTTCTTGGTGGAATGAGAATGCTGCAGAATATCTCTCTGAACATGGAGAAATTCTTGGAGAAAGTGATTTCATCTGGGGGCCTGAAGGACTGCGCGAATCAGAAATAGAATTACTTGGCACAATTAATGAACTTCGGGGAAAGAAAATTCTCGAAATTGGTTCTGGCGCAGCACAATGTGCAAGATACCTGGCTAAACAAGGTATCTTAATCACTGCCTCCGATATTTCTCCAAAGATGCTCGAAAAAGCAAAGGAATTGAATCGCGTTCACGCCGTCGATTTTCCACTCATTGAAGCAGATGCGCGAAAACTTCCCTTCGAGGATGAAAGTTTCGACGTCGTCTTCACTTCTTTCGGAGTGCTCCCGTTTATCCCGGATCTTTCTGAACTTAATCGAGAAATCGCAAGAGTGCTCCGAGATAAAGGTCTCTGGGTGTATTCAGCAATGCACCCAGTTCGCTGGATGTTCCCAGATGACCCAAGTGAATCTGGGATGACGGTGACCGATTCCTATTTTGGATCCGAGCCTTATTTAGAACGTGATAAATCAAATATTCTCGAATACGCAGAATTTCCACATCAATTTTCTGAACACCTGAATGCTCTTACCGACACCGGGTTTTACATTGAAGAATGTATCGAACCTCGATGGCCCGCAGGACGAGATATTATTTGGGGCGGATGGGGTCCCTACCGTTCACGTTTTATTCCAGGAACATTAATTCTTAAATCAAGAAAAATAGCCAAGTAAATAACTTTCCCAAGGCTATAAATTATGCCCCACTCTAATCCGGCTTGAACTTTTAATAAATTCATCCTTAATTTTTAATAAGTTTGACTTCAACTTTTATAAAAAGTTCATTGTGAAGCAGGGATCAGTGCGCCGCATCACGCCAGTTAATACCGACGCCGACCCCCACTGAAAGTGGCACACTCAGGTCGAAAGCCTGCCCCATTTCACGTCGAACAAGCATTTCGACTTGTTCTAACTCTTCGCGCTTCACTTCCAATACCAGTTCATCGTGCACCTGTAGCAAAATTCGAGAACTTAAACCCGCCTCTTGCAGAGCATGTTCTAGCCGCAACATTGCAACCTTAATAATATCGGCTGCAGAACCTTGAATCGGCGCATTCAAAGCCATTCTTTCTGCTGCTTCTCGCACTTGGCGATTTGGGGAAGATAATTCTGGAAGATAACGGCGTCGACCAAGAATCGTTTCAGTATATCCACGCTCACGAGCCTCTACTACCAACGAGTCAAGATAAGCTTTCACTTTTCCAAAGCGCTCAAAATAGTCTGCCATTAAATTACTTGCTTCAGGGACACTAATTCCCAACTGTGCAGATAGTCCATAAGCAGATAACCCATAAACCAAACCGTAGCTCATCGCTTTAATCTTTGAACGCTGCAGTGGACTAACGTCGTCTTCAGCAACCCCAAATACCTTTGCTGCCACAAAATTATGTAAATCTGCTCCCGCATTAAAAGCCGCAATTAGCTCATCATCACCTGATAAATGAGCCATTAAGCGCATTTCAATCTGTGAATAATCGGCAGTCAACAAAAAGTCATATTCATTCCCTGGAACAAAAACTTCACGAATCTGTTGTCCAGCTTCGGTTCGTGCATGAATATTTTGCAAATTCGGTTCAGTTGAAGACAATCTTCCGGTGGCTGCCACTGTTTGCTGATAGGTAGTATGAATTCGCCCATCTGATAAAACTGACTTTTCTAGTCCTTCCACAGACTGACGAAGTTTAATTGCGTCTCGATGCGCAAGGAGAGAGGTTAAAAACTCAACACCCTGGATTGACTTCTCGTCCCCACGGTCAGAAATTTTAGTTAATAAATCAGCTAAGGCTTCCGCATTAGTTGTGTACCCTGATTTAGTTTTCTTTGTTTTCGGCAATCCAAGATCTTCAAATAATACTTTCTGAAGTTGTTTTGGACTAGATAAATTAACTGTATCGTCACCGATAGCTCGATAAGCATTATCAGCAGCAAAATTAACTTCTGCCGAAAAATTCGCGAGTAATTCATTTAACCGCACAGTATCAATAGCGATACCTCGATCTTCAATCTCTGTGAGAACTCGTGCCACTTCCAGTTCTAGCTCTAAAAGAGTAGTAGATTGCTCTTGGTCTGAAAATTCTTTTTCCAGCACATCGCAAAGTTCAAAAACTAAAAGTGCATTTTCCGCTAAATTTAGATGATTTGTTCCTTCTCCTGGTAAACCAAGGGGAAGTTCTTCTGAAACTGCAGCCGTAAGAGTTTTTCCTAAATGTCGCTCTACTAAATCTGCAAGACCATATTTTCTTTGGTCCGGGAACAATAAATACGCAAGAAGCTCAGTATCTACACTCACTCCAGCTAAAGATAATCCCTCCGCCTTTAAAGCATGACCAAGAGCTTTTGCTCCGTGAACAATTTTTTGCAATTTAGCATCTGCTAACCAGGAAGATAGCTTTTCAAAGTTTTCTACGCTCAACTCTGCAAGATTTAAGACAATGCTCTCGCCATTATTAGCACAAAGAACCATTTCAAAAAGAGCTCCGCGAGCCGGCATAAACTCTCCATTTGCAAAAATTACCCAAGGGCTATTTTGCTCCGCAAAAAAATCTGAAAAATTCAGACTATTAAGTTCCTGTATTTTTAATTCTCGTTGTGGCAAGCTCACAGTTAATTCAGCATCAGCTTCATCTCCGTCACGAACCGAGAATTGACTCAACACCCGCTCTCGCACTGTTCGAAATTCAAGCACATCACAAAGTTGATGAAATTTTTCTTTTTCCACACCGTGTGGAATAAGCATTTCTAAATCAGGAACAATATCCAAATCTCGAATTAACTGGTTGAGCTCGCGATTAAGTTGCAATTGTGAAAGATGACCCCGTAAAGATTCTCCAACTTTCCCTCCAATCGCATCAGCGTTTTCAATAATTCCGGCAAGATTCCCGTATGTATTAATCCATTTCGCAGCAGTTTTCGGCCCAACTCCAGGAACGCCTGGAATATTGTCTGCGTCTTCCCCAACTAGCGCTGCTAAATCGCCATATTGTTCTGGAGTTACACCAGTTCTTTCAAGAACTACCTCTGGAGTCATTAAAATCGGGTCTTGTCTTGGCATTGGATAAGAAACAGTCACATTCTCAGAGACTAATTGATAGGAGTCCTTGTCTCCAGATGCAATAATGACTTTCATTCCCGCAGCGCTTCCCCGCTGAGATAGCGTCGCTACAATATCGTCGGCTTCATAGTCTTCAACAGTAAGCCACTCAACACCAATTACTGTTAGTAGTTGTTGAATGAGTTCAATTTGTCCTTTAAAAGGTTCTGGCGTCTTTGCTCGACCGCCTTTATATTCAGCATATTTCCGAGTGCGGAAAGTTCCACCCGGTAAATCAAAAGCTACCGCAATATGAGTTGGCTGATGTTTCGCTACTAGTTGAAGCAGAATATTGGCAAATCCCTGAACTGCATTTGTATACTGTCCAGATTTTGTAAAAAATTTATCTGCTGGTAAAGCAAAGAAAGCCCGAAATGCCATTGAATGGCCATCAATTAAAAGCAGCGTTTTATCAGTCATTCCCCTAGCTTAACAGCAAGAGTTCAGCGCACTCATCATAAAATGAGTGAGGGTGAGATAGTAAACGGATAATTTAAATAAGCAAAGTGCGAGATTTACGTTCCCGTATACCTCGCACAATACTTATATCTCAAATATATATTCTTTGTAGAGCGCAAAAACTAGTCTTTGAGCCACTAGTTTTTGCGCCTATAGGAATTATTGGTTTCCTACTTGTTCAACTACTGCATCAGCAACCTCACGCATTGTGAGACGGCGATCCATAGAAGTTTTTTGAATCCAACGGAAAGCTTCCGGCTCAGTTAAGCCCATCTTTTCTTGCAGCAACCCTTTTGCCCGGTCTACACGTTTGCGAGTTTCAAACTGTTCTGTAAGAGAAGAAACTTCTTCCTGAAGTTGATTAATTTCTTGACGACGTGAAATTGCAATCTCTACGGCTGGCAATAAATCGGCAGGAGTAAAAGGTTTAATTACATATGCCATTGCTCCAGCATCACGCGCTCGATCAACAAGATCTTTTTGCGAAAAAGCCGTTAGCATCACAATCGCACAACGTTGTTTTGCAAGAATTTTTTCCGCTGCAGTAATACCATCTGTGCCTGGCATTTTTACATCCATCACAATAAGTTCTGGATTGAGTTCCTCAGCCAACTTTATTGCTTCTTCGCCGTTGGTTCCTTCACCTACGACTTCAAAACCAGCGTCTTCTAAAGTCTCAACGATATCAATGCGAATAAGCGCTTCATCTTCAACAACCAAAACTCGAGTTGCCGGAGTGGTTTCAGGCTGTGCTTCTTCCAACGAGACCTCTTCGAGGTTCTCAGCTACCTCTTTATTCTCTGCCATTAAAAACTCCTTAAGCGGCATTTCATTAAAACGGCACTAAAATTCACAACTCACAAAGCATTTATTTTCAGCTACTGTGCTCCCGGCGGGACTCGAACCCGCACGCTTTGTGGGCGCTGCATTTTGAGTGCAGTGTGTCTACCAATTCCACCACAGGAGCGTTTGTTTCGCGAAAGATAATTTTACGAAACAACGTGTTTAATACTATTACCCAAGGGTACTACGCTTCAATCTCAGCACACCGTATTAAACATCACAAATTTTCTTAGCGAGAGGTCTCGCCCATCTTGTGAATACGGATTGTATTCGTAGAGCCAACTTTTCCTGGTGGCATACCACAAATAATCACAACCCGATCTCCATCGATAGCCATTCCCCGATCACGCAAGATTAGGTCCACTTGATCCACCATGTCATCTGTATGCTTCACTTCTGGAACGATCAAAGATTGCACGCCCCAAGTCAAAGCAAGTTGCTGACGAACATCTTCGGAAGGTGTAAATACCAATAATGGAATTCGGGCACGTAAACGTGCCATTCGCCGCGCAGTCTGCCCAGATGAAGTAAACACCGTGAGATACTTTGTGCCAATAGCTTCCCCGATATCCATCGCAGAACGAGTAATTACACCATTACGTGTACGATGCAAATTACCGACCTTTGGAATTGATTCGAGACCATGTTCTTCAGTGAATTCAATAATTGAAGCCATGGTTTCTACACATCGAATTGGATATTTACCGACTGAAGTTTCTCCCGAGAGCATTACGGCGTCTGCGCCATCAAGAATCGCATTTGCACAATCAGAAGTTTCTGCACGTGTTGGTGTAGGTGCATTAATCATAGATTCAAGAACCTGAGTCGCAACAATAACAGGTTTTGCATATCGACGAGCAATCATAATCGCACGCTTCTGCACGATTGGTACTTGCTGCAAAGGTAGTTCAACGCCAAGGTCACCACGAGCAACCATAAAACCGTCAAAGGCTTGTGCCAAATCTTCCAACACTGAAACTGCCTGTGGCTTTTCAATCTTAGCAATCACCGGGACTCGGCGACCGACTTTATCCATGATCTCATGAACATCTTTCACATCTTCTGGCGAACGCACAAAAGAAAGAGCTACGATATCGCAACCGTATTCAAGACCCCATTCAAGATCAATTTTATCTTTTTCAGAAAGTGCTGGCACCGAAACAGCCACACCTGGAAGATTTACACCCTTATGATCTGAAACTGGTCCGCCAATGATAACCTCAGTTGTAACTGTGGTTCCTTCTACCGAAACTACCCGCACCTGGACTTTACCATCATCAATCAAGATGATATCTCCCGGAGTGCAGTCCCCCGGAAGTCCCTTGTGAGTGGTCGACACTAACTGCTTATCGCCTGGTACGTCGTCGGTAGTAATCGAGAAAATATCACCTGGTTCCAGTAAGACTGGTCCCTCCGCAAAACGTCCAAGACGAATCTTTGGCCCTTGCAAATCAACAAGAATTGCTACTGGAGAATCTAATTCTGCAGCAGCTTCCCGAACCCAATCAATTCTTTCTTCATGCTCAGCATGGGATCCATGGGAGGCATTAATTCTGGCAACATTCATACCAGCTTTAACAAGTTCAACAATTTGTTCTTTTGAGCCAACTGCCGGACCCAAAGTACATACAATCTTCGCTCTACGCATAGTTTAAATTCTACCTAAGATTTCACTGATTCAGTATCCGCACACGGATTATTAATGAATACTGAATTATTCATCACCTTTATTTTCACTTTTCCCGTGTTCTGTTTCACCTTTGGAAGTCACTCCTGAGTCAATTGCAGATTTTTTACCAGTTTCTGAAATCTCTAACTCCACATCTGAAATTATCTCAGGGTCTGAATTTGCCGCTAAGTTATGTTCTTGATTTTGAAAGGTAATTTCCCGTAACTCTGGATGGGTTTGTAGATATTTCCGATGCCACAAAAATGCTACTCCCGCTCCAATAAAGACAATTATTGCCGCCCAAGTATTCAAACGAACCCCTAAGAACACTAATGAACTGTCAGTGCGAATAATTTCAATCCAACCGCGTCCAAAGCTGTAGAGCATCAGGTAGACAAGAGCAACTTGGCCTCCACCAAGACGGAATCTTCGTTCTAAATAAATAAGTAAAGCGGCCGCAAACAAGTTCCATAAACTTTCATACAAGAAAGTTGGATGAAAAGTAGTCCCAACTGGGTACCCCGGAATCAGATGTTCCGGAGAAATTTCCAGTGCCCATGGCAAATTGGTGGGGGTACCGTAAAGTTCCTGATTGAAATAATTTCCCCAGCGCCCAATTGCTTGCGCGACTAGCACACCCGGCGCGATCGCATCAATAAACGGTCCGAAACGCAAACCTTTCCGATGCAAGTAAACATATATTGCTGCAGCACCACCAGCTACTGCTCCCAGAATTCCGATTCCGCCCTCCCAGATTTTAAATATTTGTAGCGGGTCTTTTCCTGGGCCAATATAGTCACTTGGAGTTGTCACAACAGCGTAAACTCGCGCTCCTAAAATACCGAAGATAACCGCCCAAACAGCTGCATCAAGAACAGTATCTTTATCTCCGCCTTTAGCAATATAGCGCTTATTACCCCAAAAACAAGCAACAGCAATTCCAAGAAGAATCAGTAATGCGTAGGCTCGTAATGGGAATGGTCCAAGGTGCCAAACACTTTGTTCCGGGGAAGGAATTGAGTGGAAAATAGCAGAATCTATTTTTCCTATCATCACAACACTATTTAGAACTAAAGAACTCATATTTCATACTTTCTCAGACTACCCATTATCTTTAAGTTAATTTACTCTGCGGTCCTCTACCAACTGGTTATTCTGCACTATCTACCAACTAATTAACTATCTATCCACCAAGTAGTTATTCTGCAGTATCTAACAGCTGAAGAATATCGACGACGATGATAACATCCTTATCACCTTGAGCTTGTGCTGCAGGAATTACCGCCATTATTCGCGAACCAACTTTTTGATCCACAAGCGCATTTTTTAATCCTGGATAAACTTCCGTTAAATCAATATTCTTTGGGGCAGGTTGGTCCCAAGTATTTTCCAAAACTTGCGCTTCTAAATCAGTTAAAACATAATTCGCAATAATTTTCGAGTCTGCCTTAACTTGCAGCCCTTCTCCTTGAATCACAGTTGCGGTTTGTGTTTCTGATACTGATTCTGCACTTCCAGAAAGTACTGGTCTTCCATTATCAGCCACATTTACTGTGGGGAATTTATAGTCTCCACTTGTCGATAGAGCATCACCGATTATTGCATTCGGTAAAATATCAATCACAATAATTTCAATTATTGAATTAGTCCCGGTCTGTGCTGAAGTAACTAAAATTCGTGAACCCATTTCATGACCAAGAATGACCGGAGCTAATTTCCCTAGATCTGTTTCACTTGCAGTTCCCGCATAGGTTACGACTTCTCCTGCCCCTAGCTTCATTGTCTCCGTGTCAAGAGCAAAAGATTCTGCTCGATATAGTAATTGGTCACCTGCAGTTACTTGCGGAAGAGTTCCTTTAATTAAAGTCTTCACACTAGATCCGGCAGTACTCGCATCTCCTTGGGTTTGTAAAGTTACTGGGGAACCAAAATTCCCAGCAACTGTTACAGTAAACGGCTCTACAGATTTTTTTGCAGCCTGGAAAAATCCTGATGCAATTCCCACAAGGAAGGTAATTGCTAATACAAATAACAGTGGTTTTAAAAATACCACTGGAATTAATTTCTCCAAGCCGCGCAGACTTTTAGCTGATTGCATCGGTTTCTCTGCTTTAAAATTCATATTCAGTTCATTCTCGTCTCAATTTTTTGCAATTTCAGCGTGCAATGCAGCAACATTTAAATCTTCATTAGAAAATGGATCTTTTAAAACGACTGAACGCGCGCCGTCAGCTGTAAATAAGCGAAGATTAGACCAATCTGCAAGATAATCACGACGTGCTTGTTGTGCAGCGGTGATAAAGTCTCCCCTCAGTTTCGCCCGAGTGCTCTGTGGTGGAGTAGTCGTTGCAGTTTCAATCGCTTCATTAGAAACTAATTTTCGCAAACCGCCAGAGTTTTCTAGTCTGGTGCGTAAGCCAGAAGAAGTGACGTCATGCCAAGCCAGATCTAGTCGGCGTAAACGGGAATCAGCTAATTCAACGCCAAGTTTGTCTTGATAGCTCTGAAGTAGATTCCATTTCGCAATCCAATCAATTTCAGTCGCAACATTTTCATGTGAATCTGTACTTAATGCTGTTAAACTTCGGCGCCAAAGATCGAATACGTACTTTTGAAATTCATCAAGTTCGGCTAATAGTCCAGCACTCTCATAGTAAGAATAAATCTCAGTGAAAACATATTCTTGTAATTCAAGCGCTGTAATCGTGCCGTTTTCTAAAGTTTCTAAGAGCGCTTTCCCAGATAAATCAAGAGAAGTTTGACGAATCGCTTGCATTGGATCCACCAATTGATAGCGTTTTAATCGCTTCCCCGCTTCCAAATAATTTAAAACAGCTTCAGTCATCCCAATTTTCAAAGCATTGGTTGCATCGGAAATATTAGAGTCACCAACGATTACGTGCATTCGCCGATATAATTCCACATCACCGTGTGGCTCATCACGAGTATTGATCATTGGACGTGAACGGGTCGACGCAGCTGATACTGCATCCCACATTTGTGAAGCTCGTTGTGAAATTTCATAGTGCGCTTCCCCGGTTTCTGAATTCACGCATAAATACCCAGCGCCGACAAGGATTTGTCGAGTCACGAAAAAGGGCACTAATTCATCAATTCTGGCGCGATAATCGCGTCGACGCCGTACTAAATAATTTTCATGACAACCGAAAGAATTACCGCTTACATCATGATTATTCTTAAACAAATGAATTCTGCCTGAGATCCCGTCTGCAGCAAGGCGTTGATTAGCATTCTCCGCCATTTTTGCGAAAATTAAATCTCCGGCGCGATCATTGGTAATTAACTCAGAAAGGCTTGCACATTCAGCTGAAGCATACTCCGGGTGTGCGCCTACATCAAGATAGAGTCGAGCTCCGTTTCCGAGAAATGCATTCGTTGATTTAGTGCGCGAAACAAGATCTGCAAAGAGGTAATTTGCAGATTCTTCAGGCTCAATTGGACTTGGTCCCCCATCAGTAGCAGCACAAGTTATGCCATACTCAGTTTCAATTCCATAAAGCCGTTTTTGCGCCAGCATCATTTCCCTTAAGTTTCTTTAAATATTATTCTCCACCTTTTTGCACAAATCCTTGTACAAATGAAGTGGCATTAGTTTCTAGCAAGGTATCAATGTCATCGAGCAGTGCATCCACATTAAATTCTTGCTTATTGACCGCAATTAATGGCATTTCCTGTGCTTCTTGCGCTTCTTTCCGCCGCTGTGGCTGCGCAAATTCCATCTGACTCATCTTTTTCCTTAATTTTCCTGCGTTCTTTCCGTAAAAACTCGCTTCTGCGTTCCATCCTTTAATAATTATTAGTCGGCAGAACACTTTTCGAAAACTTTTCTTCAGGGGCGAAAGTGTTGATAAAACTCTGCTGCGCTAGCACTGGTTTCTAACAGCTGCCCGATAGCAGCTGCAGAGGCTTCAGTAGGATGCAACATTCGCAGTCGCACTAAATTTTCCTCTTCTGGCAGATCCAATGTGACCGAGTCCCAAGAAGCTGCCGGAACATCCTTCCCGAATCGTCGAATTAACCCGCCACGAAGATACGCCCGTGTTGATTCTGGTGCATTGCCGACGCCGTGTTGCGCACTTTTTTCAGAAACTAATGTTTCAACATTCCCCATTGCTCGGAGCCGAGAAACGATTGACTTATCTGGGCGTAAATCATGCCACTGTAAATCCAAGGCGCGGAGACGATCATCATCCCAAGTAAGGTTAGCCCGGCTGCGCATTCCTTCCATCGTTAAGTATTTTGCAACCCATTCAACTTGCCCAGCAGCACGTGAAATATCGCTATTGAAAGCATCAAGAACTTCGCGCCAACGCGCCATAACTTCCGCGGTTTGCGGGTCTTGCACTCCAGCGGCGGCAAGAGCATCAGCGATTACTTCGAAATATATTTCTTGCACTTCAACTGCAGTTAACTGGCGACCATCGTGCAAGTCGATACGAGTCTGCAGTGTCGGGTCATGAGAGATTTGCCAGGTTGCTGCAACTGGTTCATCTATCAGTACCGAATCTAATTCCATTGGAATTTCGTCTTGTTCAAGAAGCCAGAGCAATAAAGAGGTGGTTCCAACTTTCAGGAGATTAGATACATCAAATTGATTTGCGTCGCCCCCGATCACATGGAAACGCCGGTATAACTCAGCATCTGCATGCGCTTCATCACGCGTGTTAATAATTGGACGATTGAAAGTTGTTTCCAGCCCGACTTCATTTTCCACGTAGTCTGCACGCTGAGATATTTGAAAACCAGGATATTCAGATTTTTGTCCAAGACCAACACGCCCAGCTCCGCAAATAATTTGCCGCGTCACGAAAAATGGCGTTACATAACGAATAATATCCGCGAAATCTAGGTCACGCTTTACAAGATAGTTTTCATGACTACCATAAGCTGCACCTTTGCCATCCACATTATTTTTATAGATAACGTAGTTTTTCCCTTGGGCCCGTAAAATTTCCATAGCTTCTTGGGCGATTAGGTCTCCAGCACGATCCCAAATAACAGCTTCCCGCGGTGTCATTACTTCTGGTGCTGAATATTCCGGGTGGGCATGATCAACATAAAGCCGCGCACCATTTTTGAGTACCGTATTCGCTGCCTGTGGTAACAACAGTTCAGCTTCGCTTGGTCTCCGCAGATGATCGACGTCGAGGTTTATTTCTCCCGGTTTGTTTGAGTTGTTCTCGTCTCGAGTACTTGGACCAGAAGGGGCAAGAAAATTTGGATTATCAGTCAGCTGTGAAGGGTCAGCACTCGCTCGTGAAATTCGGAAGCCACGAGCGTCTGCGAGTGGGTCTTCACTTGTGTAATCCCACCGAACAATAGTCTCGGCTGCACCTGATCCAGCTTCAGCATAGGCATTAACGAAATCTGAAGAAAGCTGAATTGGGTTTGCGTTTGGGTTCTCGGCGTCAATAATCCCGTACTCAGTTTCCAGCCCGACACTTCGGTAGATACTCATAATTTAAGATTCTCGCTTCCCGGTCAAAGCTTGTATTGCAACTACTTCTTTCTGCTTCGGGCGACCATTTACCCGGGCCCACTCATCTGGGTTATTAATCTGTGCAAGATCTTCACTTTGCGCTATTTCTTCATCGATTGCACGAAGTAAATGCTCAGTGGCAATACCGTAAACTCCACCAGCAAGATAGTCCTTAATTGCAAGTTTCTTTGCCCGATCCACAACTGCAGCAATAAGTGCTCCAGAAACTAAATCGCTAATATAAAGAACTTCACTTGTACCGTCTTTATAGAAAAGTTTTACAAATTCATTTTCTGGAGTTTTCGCAAATAATTTTTCAATTGCAGTGCGCGCAATTTGTTCTAAGGCCGGTTGCACCGCTCCAAATTCACTTAATTCATCTTCGCGGATTGGCAGCTCAGGTTTGAGATATTTCAATAAGATTTCTTCTGCGCCTTCTCGTGTTGGGCGCTCAATTCGAATCTTTACATCCAATCTTCCTGGACGCAAAATTGCTGGGTCAATCATATCTTCACGATTTGAAGCACCGATTACGATGACATTATTCAACTGCTCGACGCCGTCAATTTCCGCTAGTAACTGTGGTACTACAGTAGTTTCCAAATCAGAAGAAATTCCTGAACCGCGGGTACGGAAAAGTGCTTCCATTTCATCAAAGAAAATCACCACTGGGATACCTTGCGAAGCCCGATCTCGTGCCCGCGCAAAAATCTCCCGAATTTGCCGCTCGGTTTCACCAACGTATTTATCAAGTAATTGCGGACCTTTTACATTCAAAAAATATGCCTGCTGACGTTGTTGCGGGTCAGCCTCGGCAATTTTTTGTGAAAGTGAAGCCGCTACAGCTTTTGCGATAAGCGTCTTACCACATCCTGGAGGGCCGTAAAGCAAGATTCCTTTTGGCGGCTTTAAACCATGAGCTCGGAATAATTCTGGCTGCTCAAACGGGAGTTCCACAGCGTCACGAATTTCTTCAATCTGATTTTCGAGACCACCAATGTCTTGGTAAGTTACG
>JAXFDG010000004.1:0-3304 GCA_034173665.1 Arcanobacterium sp. | reverse complement strand
TAAGGCTGCTGCTGAAGGTGAGCTCAAGGGAGTTCTTGCTTACACTGAAGATCCAATCGTTTCAAAGGATATCGAAACTGATCCACACTCATCGATTTTCGATGCTGGTCTAACCAAGGTTATTGGCAACCAGGTGAAGGTTGTATCTTGGTACGACAACGAATGGGGTTACTCCAACCGTCTTGTTGACCTTACCGCTTTGGTAGGTTCCAAGCTCTAAGCAGATTTAGCTGAAGTTGATATTGGGTGTCCGAACTAAATTTTGGGCACCCAATATTATTAAAATAAGATAAGGAAATTTCATGCGTACTATTGATTCCCTTGGAGATCTCGCAGGTAAGAAGGTCTTCGTTCGCTCTGACTTTAATGTGCCTTTGGATGCTGAAAAGAATATTACTGATGATGGTCGTATTCGTGCTGCATTACCAACTCTCACTCGCTTAATTGAAGCTGGTGCAAAGGTTATTGTTTCAGCGCACATGGGTCGTCCAAAGGGCGAAGTTAACCCAGAATTTTCACTTGCTCCAGTTGCAGCCCGTCTTGGTGAACTACTTGGCAAGGAAGTAACCCTCGCTGCAGATACCGTTGGTCCTGATGCACAGGCACGCGCAGCTGAGCTCGCTGATGGGGAAGTTTTACTTCTCGAAAATGTTCGTTTTGACGCCCGCGAAACCTCAAAGGTTGATGCAGAACGTGAAGAACTTGCACGTGAATACGCGGCTCTTGCAGATGTGTTCGTCTCTGATGGCTTTGGAGTAGTGCACCGTAAGCAAGCTTCTGTTTACGATATCGCAAAGCTAATTCCTTCAGCAGCTGGCGAACTTGTATTTAAGGAAATTGATTCTCTTTCCAAGGCAACTGCTAACCCAGAACGTCCATACACTGTTGTTCTTGGTGGCTCAAAGGTTTCTGATAAACTCGGCGTAATCGACAACCTTCTTGAAAAAGCTGATCGTCTTCTAATCGGTGGTGGTATGGCATACACATTCTTGAAGGCACAAGGATACGAAGTCGGAAAGTCACTTCTTGAAGTAGACCAGATTGAAACAGCTCAAGCATACCTTGCAAAGGCTGCAGAAAAGGGCGTTGAACTAATTCTTCCAGTAGATAACGTTACCGCTCCAGAATTCAAGGCAGATGCGCCAGCATCAGTTTATGGCTTGGAAGAAATGCCAGCCGACGAAATGGGTCTCGATATTGGTCCAGCGTCAGCTGAAAAGTACGCCGCAGCTATTGCAGACTCTCAGACAATCGTTTGGACCGGCCCAATGGGTGTATTTGAATTTGAAGCATTCTCTACTGGAACCCGTGCAGTAGCACAAGCAATGCAGGATGCTGCTGGATTTACCATCGTTGGTGGTGGCGATTCTGCTGCAGCAGTTCGCACACTAGGATACGATGAAGCTAAGTTCAATCATATTTCTACCGGTGGTGGAGCTTCCCTCGAGTACCTCGAAGGAAAGATTCTCCCAGGTATTGCAGTTTTGGAGGACTAAAAATGACTCGGACCCCACTTATGGCTGGTAACTGGAAGATGAACCTAGATCATCTTGAAGCTACTGCTCTTGTGCAAAAGCTTGCATGGACGCTAAAAGATCTAAAGCATGATTACAGCAAGGTTGAAGCAGCAGTAATCGTTCCATTTACCGATATTCGTTCCGTTCAGACTCTTGTAGAGGCTGATGAGCTCGAATTAAAGTATGGCGCACAGGATGTTTCAATCCATGATGCAGGTGCATACACTGGTGAAATTTCTACCACTATGCTTACCAAGCTCGGCTGCACTTATGTAGTAGTTGGCCATTCAGAGCGTCGTGAATACCATGGTGAAACTTCTGCACTTGTTGGACAGAAGGCAAAGAAGGCTTTAGATGCTGGCTTGCTCCCAATTATGTGTTGTGGTGAGGCTTTGGAAATCCGTAAGGAAGGTACTCACGTAGAGTACGTTCTCGGTCAGATTGAAGAAATGCTTGCACCTCTTTCTGCTGCAGAAGTCGCAAAGTCAGTTATTGCTTACGAACCAATTTGGGCAATTGGCACTGGCGAAGTTGCAACTCCGGAAAATGCGCAAGAAGTTTGCGGCGCAATCCGTGTCAAGGTTGCAGAACTCTTTGATCAAGCAACTGCAGATGCTGTTCGTATTCAGTACGGTGGCTCGGTAAACTCCGGCAACGTTGTAGATATCATGGCTCAGCCAGATGTTGACGGCGCACTCGTAGGTGGAGCTTCCTTGAAGGCTGATGAGTTTTCAAAGATTGTTACTTATCTCGGATAAGTAACTGGATAGGTCACTCTATTCAAAAGAAATTTGGGGTTTGTGTTAGTTTCACAAACCCCAAATTTCTTGTAAAATTAGGAATGTTTTTGAAACCTTATTTGAAATGAGCGTATAAAGTGCCTGTAATCTTGATTATTTGCCAAGTACTTCTCGTAATTACTAGTGTGCTTCTGATTGGCTCAATTTTGCTGCACAAGGGCCGCGGTGGTGGTCTTTCTGATATGTTTGGTGGCGGTATTTCCTCAGCGATGGGATCTTCCGGTGTAGCTGAACGAAATCTAAACCGCATCACAATCGGTGTAGCTTTAGTCTGGTTCATTGTGATTGTACTAATTGGTCTTATCACTAAGTTCGCTTCCTAATTACAAACAAGTAAATTTTAGCTAAATATTTGTGTTGTGGGGGGGCTTGCGTAGAAAACGAAAGCCCCCCACAACACTAATAGACTAAGGCAATATTAGAAGGACATTGCTTCAGTCACGGTTTCAATTAATTCGTTCCAAGCAAGTTCGAACTTTTCAACGCCTTCGTCTTCGAGCTTCTGCATTGACTTATCAAAATCTACGCCGAGACGAATAATCTTTTCAATTGTGAGCTTTCCAGCCTCGATATTTTCCCGAATGGTATCACCAGAAATTTCAGCAGCCTCAAATGTTGCGTTGAGAGTTGCTTCTGGCATGGTATTGACACAAGAAGCGGAAACTAACTGATCAACATATACGGTTGGGGAGTAGTCTGGATTTTTCACTCCAGTGGAAGCCCAAAGTGGGCGCTGTACATTCGCGCCCTTATCGGAAAGCTTCGCGAAACGCTCTGATTCTTCGAAAAGTTCAATGTATGCACCATAAGCAACGCGAGCATTCGCCAAAGCAGCCTTACCGCGCATAGCCAAGGAATCAGGAGAACCCATAGCTGAGAGCTGAGCATCAATCTCTGCGTCAACACGAGATACAAAGAATGAAGCAACAGAATGAATAGTGGAGAGGTCTAGCCCCTTCTCTGCAGCATGCTCAAGACCAGTCAAGT
>JAXFDG010000003.1:0-7633 GCA_034173665.1 Arcanobacterium sp. | reverse complement strand
TTTTATTCGCGGGCGGGCAAAAGTGGAGATTGCTTTGGCTCGAGGTAAACAGGCTTGGGATAAGCGCGAAACTTTGAAGCGGAAACAAGATGAGCGGGAGACAGCGCGCGCTTTGTCTGATGCAGCAAAGCGGAAGCGTTATTAAGTAGTGGTTCGCAGTAAATAATTCCATTATTGA
Source organism: Arcanobacterium sp. (assembly GCA_034173665.1). GTDB lineage: Bacteria > Actinomycetota > Actinomycetes > Actinomycetales > Actinomycetaceae > Arcanobacterium_A. Next base: position 7,455 of record JAXFDG010000003.1, on the reverse strand, counting down.
GCCGTGTGGATAGAGCGCCAATTGCGTGTAGAGATATCCACCTCTACTATCTCTGAGGATTATAGGTACGGGTATCTAAGAGCAATCACCTAAGAAAAGTAGGTGATTGTTGAGGAAGGTATTTGTTTTCAGCTAAATAATGATTCGTGGCGTTGCTAGAAAATTTGAATTTTTCGAATGTCACTTCAAAAATCTGATTGAATGTTAAACTATTTCTGTAGGGTTTTAATTTGTTGAGGTGATTAAAGTGAATTCAAATATTGCAATTATTGGTGTTGGTAATATTGGTTCTCGTTTGGCGAAGCGTTTTACTGAACATGGAATCTCGGTAACGCTGGCAGCAACAGATTTAGCAAGTGCACAAGAAGTGGCTGCAAAGCTTGGCGAAAAGGCTCAAGCTGCAACAGTGGACGAGGGGATTTCTGGTGCCGATATCGTGATTGGTGCAATTCCGTTTGGTCCACTCTTGGAATTTGCGAAAGAAAATCGAGAAAAGCTTGCCGGGAAAATTTTTGCTGACCCGTCGAATAATTTCCGTCGTGACGAATCCGGAAATGCTTCGAACGCAAATCCTGACGGACTCTCTGCAGGAATGCAGGTTCAAGAAGCTCTTGGTGCTGACGTGCGATATGTGAAGGCCTTTGGCACGATGGCTGCATTTGAGTTGGAGCGTACTGAAGCCGATAGTGGTGGAAAGAATGTTTCTCCATATGCTACTGACGACGTCGAGGCTGGGGAACAAATTGGGGCTTTAATTCGCGAAGCTGGTTGGGATACGGTCCGAATCGGTGGGGTGGCAGATACTGCTCGGATTGAAGTGCTTGGTGATTTGCATCCGTTTGGTGGCTTGCAAAGTAGGCTCTTGACGCTGGATGAGTTTACTAAGTTGATTTAATTAACGAGATTGAGTGCCTGTTTACTTATGGAAACTAGGTGCTTGTTTGATTGGGTATATGTTTGCTTAAGCATGTATTTAGTTGAGTGCTTGTTTGGTTAGATGCGTCGAATCTATTTACTCAATTTTGTTTGAAGCATACTTGTAGAACACGCTTCGCGGAAGGGGTTGTTCTGCAAGTATGCTTTATTTATGATTTCGGTTATTAAAGTTCCAACGCTGAGAGAAATTGATGAGTCGGCTCCGGTTTCTGCAGTGTGGAAACGTTTTTATGAGATTCGTTGTGAAGCTGATTTAGAAGCCTATGGGCATACGGAATATTTGCCGAAAACTGTAGAAGAGTATCGGCATAGGTATGCTGTGCCGGAGATGCCCGTCTATACGAATGACACTTTTCTTATTGTGAAAGATGTTGGCGCGGGTCTTTCTGTAGAAGGTGACGAGGTTGGTTCTTCTTTGGCGGATGGCGACGCGAGTCTTTCTTCGGAAGGTGGAGATGCTGGTTCCACTTTGCAAGGTGGAGATGCTGGTTCGTATGGAAAAGTTAGCGATGTTAGTAATTCGCTATCTTTTGAAGAAGTTAATCTTAATCTGATTCTTGGTTTTCTTGTTTATAGTGTACAGATAGGGGAGAATCTTCCTGATCTTTACCATGACCTTTATATAATTCCTGAAGAACGTCGACGAGGATATGGTTCTGCAGCTCTTAACTGGATTCGTGAGCGGGGTTTGTGCGAAGGAAAGACTCGTTCTGAAATTTGGATTCCACAAAGAATCACTGGAGTTCAAAGTGGTGATACTAGGCAGCAAACTACTGTAGAGGCAGATGCTGACACTGGTTCTTTGCTGTCTGAGTCGAGTGAAATTGCGAAGGCAGCACTCGCCGTCAGCCCTGGTTATTATTTTGCACTGAAGCATGGGTATGGGCTGGATAATATCGAGTATCAGTCTGCTCTGGAATTGGAGAAAGAAAAACTTACGCAGCTTTATCAGTATTATCTGGATTTAGCCGGGGTAGAGTTTTCTGTGGAAGTTGTAGATTTTAATAATCTTGATTTGGCAGAGATTACGGAGATTCGGAATAGTTTTGAACGGGATATGCCTTCATCTGAAGGGGCGGTTTTACCTACCTATACGGTTGAAGATACGCGACAAATGTATGAAGTGATGGCTGCTCGTGGCAATGTGAATTCTGCTGTTTTGATTCGCGCAGTTAATGATGGTCTGGCTGTGGCTTATACGAAAACTTCGCATATTGCTGGTTCGAGTATTGCCCATCAGGATGCTACCTGGGTGCATTGTGACTATCGCGGACGATATTTGTCCGGGTTGGCAAAAGCTGCGAATGCGTTAGCGCTGCTTGATAAGGGCGTGCGTCGAATTGAAACTGAGAATGAGAGTAACAATCATCCGATTATTGCAACAAACCAGAGGTTTGGATTCCGGCTTTCTGGTTGTGAAGCAGATTTGGTGAGTTACTATCGTGGAGGTAGCTGGGAGCCTTCAGGCAGCTAAAGAACTTTCTGGTAGAGATTTCTTGTTTCCTGGTATAGGTTGTTTTCCTTTTAGTCGGGAGTAATTCTTGTCAAACCAGGAAGGCTTGATGGGTGGTCTGTGATGCAGTTTTTCAAATGAGGAAGTTTCCTTATCTGCTGTGAAATGTTTAGTCCAATGTGCCTGGAGATGGGCGTGGAGGTGGCCTACGAAAACTAGGTAAGTATTTTCTTGGAACCGTCCTTCTTCACGTGTGCAGATATGGTGGTTGCTTGAAACAATGAATAGTTTTGTGTCTTCTAAGCCAAATTCAGCTTTTAGTTTCTCTAATGAGCGGATGCTGCCCTCTATTGCGCCAGTTTTGCATTCGAACCAATACATTTCACCATTTAATATGGCAACAATATCGATTTCGCGGATTACACCGTTAGGGAACTCGATTACAACGTTTGGAAAAACTTGCAGTTCGAGCTGCTTATTTTGACGGAGAGTTTCAATTATTTGATAGATTCTGAATTCAACCCATCTTTCTAACCATTTTCCGTGGAGGAGATCACTTAAGCCTTTAATGCGAGCGGGAGTTAGGGATATGGTTTGTGATTCTGATAAATAAGAGTATCCACTTAAAAATCCGAAATTATAGAGGATGGAACAAAGCTGTTTTGCGGCAACTTTTTCTTTTTCACTGTAATCTCGGATAGAAAATATTTCAGGATTGTTAAGTGAAACAAATTTAAAATCTTGCATTATTGGTGCTAAGTGCTTTGCATTAGCGCCAATATGGGCTGCAACGTAATCAAAGATGCCGTCTACACCATTAACTGTGCGTAGCTGGCGAAGATTAATATTATTCTTCCCAAGAATTTCTTTTAAAGTGCTGATATCCTCCCATTGATTAGAAGTTGTGCGGATAACTCGCATGTTTTCACGAACGTAAATATTATTTAAAGATAGTTCTTCATTATTGGGTGGAGCTAATAGTTGCTCTAATAGGTTTAACCTATTTTCTAAATTTTGCATCTCAGTTTTTAACTGTGCCTTTGACTTATGCTTTCGAAATAAGAACATCTCGCTTCTCCTTTAATCAGATACGTCATTGTGTAGCGTGATGCTTTTATTTTATTTTTCGGGTATTTCAAATTTTCAAAGTCATTGTAAAAGTAGTGGGTGTGAGGAGGCGGAGGGAGAGCTTCCTTGCGCTACGTCGTCGGTTATAGCTGGAAAGAAAGTATTTTGCGGAGGTTATTTAACTGTTTGCGAGCCAGTCTTCTCGTGTTAATAGACTCACGTGAATAGTCCGTTTCTCATTTAGCAACGGAACATCTACATTGTTAGCAGTCCACTGATATTGAAAGCCGCATTTTTCTTGGACCCGTTTTGAATTCGAGTTACCCTCGTAGTGTCTAATCCAGATTTTCTGCATACCCAAATCTGCAAAAGCATGACGGATAATTTCGTTTACAGCTTCCGGCATTAAACTGCGTCCCCAAAATTCTCGTCCAAGCCAAAATCCAATCTCGCATTCATCATCTTGGTTGCATAAATCGCTCTGGTCTTTTAGCTTCAGTTCAACTGCACCGATGGCCCTCTCGTTTTCTCGCAGGCAAAGTGCATAAGACTCTTTCCCGTTCAAAATATTCTTAATTACATCTCTGCTTTCAGATACGCTTTGATGTGCAGGCCATCCAGCCATCGTACCGACGGCGGGGTCGCAGGCATGTTTATATAAATCGGTTGCGTCGTTTTCTTCCCAACGACGAAGAATTAAGCGTTCTGTTTTCAAAATATTCATGTTCTTAGTTCAAATAATAAAGATTTCTTAATAAAGATTTCTCAGGCAGGAGAGAAAGAACGGTGGAGGGAGGGGGAGGAGCTTGGTATTGGGAAATACTATCAAATAGTTTCGGTGGGATAGTATGCAGAGGTGTTTGAGTTGATACGGATATTTTCAGCATCAGTTTTAGGTATGTAATAACAGGGTGAGAAAAAGATTGGTTTACTTAAGATATTGCTTACCTATGCTAAATATTTGAGGTGAGGAACTACTCGATAGGGGAGAAAATAGTTTATTACTGTAATAGCTATAAATTATAGTTTGGAACCCGCAACGTTTATCCGAACAAGAAAAACGCTACTTTGATTTAGCTTTTCGGCGTCTTGCTACTATGAGGAGTTATGAATGCTTACTGTTGAAGAAGCTATTGCTCTTGTTTCCGATAGATATGCTAAGTTTACCGATCCTGGTTGGAAGCCATCTTCTTTAAACACAACTGAAAATTTTAAGTTTTCCCATCTCCGTTACGGGGGTGGGTTTTTAATACCCGAACGGATTACTTCTTTAAAAGTACGCAATACTCAACTGGAACGTGAAGCACTCATTAGTCAACTCTTGCTAACTTTAACAAACATTTCAATCACTCAAAACTCTTGTGTTTCAACGAAAAACCCCGAATTCTCAATGAGAACTCGGGGTGTATTGTGGAGCTGCGGAGAATTGAACTCCGGTCCGATAAAGCAAAACCTACGTCTTCTCCGGGTGCAGTCTGTTAATCGTTGTTTTTGGCCCCAGCGCTCACACAGACAAGTCGCTGACAAACCTAGTTTGCTAAGTGTTCACACACGGCCACAAACGAGCCGCTAGTGCAGTGGCTTTCTTTAACGACGCCACAAATCTAACGCGAAAGCAACGCTAGCGTGACGGATTTCGGAGCTCGCTAATTAAGCTGCGAGGGCGAAATCATTTTGCTGCTTGTTTGCAACTATTTTTTGCAGAGAGTCGTTTAAGAGATGACTCTGCATCCTCTACCCGCTTCCCGTCGGCAGTCAATACCGTCGAAACCGATCAGCCCCTTATTTAGTTTTCAACTCGTATATTTCTGCTGGCTAGAATTGGTGCCGACGCGAATCACGTCAGTAAGAATCCACAAATTGTTCAGAATCCATCTGGATTAGAAGCAATATGTGGTGTTTCTAGCCTAAGCAGTTTGATACGAAACTGTTGTTAAACAATAACTCTTTTATCGTGAAAAGTCTAATGTATTGCCGATCTGCTTAGTTTTACGTCAGAGTGATTTACTTTACGCCAGAGTGCTCTAGTTTTGTGCCAAGGCAATCTGTTGTGCAACTGCGCAAAGTAAGTCTTCTGCCGTGTGAAGCGAGTCTTCTGCAGTTTCTCCGGCGTCGTCTTTGTTTTTCTTTCTGCGTCCACCGCAAGCAATAAGCTGAGTCGAAAGTGGGAGCCCGTCGTCGGCTATTCCTGCAGGTATGGCGATTGCGGCGTGCCCGGAAACATTCCCGGGAACAGTGAAGACAACAGAAGGTATTGCACGAATCATTGCGCCAAGGAACCCTCCACGCTTTGCCAGAGTTCCAACTAGGGCGGGGCGTGCAGCAGTAGTTGGAGTTAAGAGCAAATCGTAATCTGCGAATTTCTTTTCGAGTTTCTCTCGGTATTTATCCGCTGCTGCTAAAGACCAAGCCAAAGCTGTGCCAGTGGCAATCTTTTTATAGCGAAGAGTGTGCTTGTGTAGTTTTTCGATTTTTTCGGGATGGTCGAGTCCGGAAATTGTCTCGCAAAGACCGGCGAAAAATTGTGGGAGGAAGGTTGTCGTTGGGTCTGGGAGGGAAGAGTCTAGATAGTCGACGTCGTGCCCAAGGTTTTCGAGAAGCTTTCCAATATTTTCAACCGCTTTGCGATGTTCTGGATGTACTCGTGATAAGGGACTAGAAGATTTTGTGATCACCGCGATTCGTAGTGACTGCGGTAAGTTCGGAAGAGAAATTTGGGGAGTCGCATAAGTATTTTCGTATCTCCCGGAAAGAATCACGTGGAGTAAAAATGCATCTGCTGCGGTGCGGCAAATTGGTCCGGCAGTGCCGAGTTTGAACCAGAGATGTTTTTTCGGGCTCGTGGGGATTACGCCGCGGCCGGGTTTTAATCCAACTAATCCGCACCGGTCTGCTGGGATGCGAATTGAGCCCCCGCCGTCTCCTCCTAAAGCTGCCGGAACGATACCTGCAGCAACCGCAGCAGCTGAACCGCCAGAAGATCCTCCGGGAGTGTATGCCAAGTTTAATGGGTTGCGAGTAATACCGTGAGCCTTCGACTCGGTCATCGGAAAGGCGCCAAGAGCGGGCATGGTAGTTTTCCCAATGATGATTGCTCCGGCATCTCTGAGCCGGGAAACTGTTAACGCATCAGTCTTTGCTGGATTTGAGTTTGCGCCGGTTCCATAACCGGTTATGCTGCCGGCAATGTCATTTTCGTCTTTAATCGCAATTGGAATTCCGTGCAGTGGCCCTTGTTCTTTGACTGGGAGCTGATCTAACTCTGCAGCGCGTTTTAAGGCAGAATCTGTGAATACTTCAACAAACGCATTGATTGTAGGATTTTTCGTGGCGATAAGGTTTAGAGCTGCTTTGGTGGCGGCGGTGGCGCCGAATTTTTGCACAGCTTCACGCCATTGGGGAATATCGAGTCCTTGCCAGTTGAAAGTATTTTGCTCTGCCATCTATCTTTGCCTTCCATTTTGGGACTGAGCCGTGTGGAGAATCGAATCTTCTTAACGTGAGAGAATCGAATCTTCTTAATTTCAGCTCCGCCTTAATCTGAATCCCAACTCCATTTATTGTAATAAATTGTAAGAAAATATGCTTTTTCTTGTTTGATATTCGGATAGACTAAGGGAGAAGGGTGAAAATATGGATTCTCAGATAACTATTACAGCTTTAGCTTCGCGTGATATCGAAAAATTTATAAAGTTCACGATGATTGGGATGAACTTTTCGCAGCTGATGCCAAATAAGTTTTTAGCTTATGAATATGCGCGGTATTTTGTGCATGAAGTCTTGCAAGGAGCGACTCATGTTTATGCGGCTTATGAGGGAGAAGAATTTCTCGGGGCGCTGGTTTTTGATGCAGGTCGTGGAGCGCGTCCGTATCGAAAATATATCCGCGGTGTTTACACAAAATTAGCTGGAATAATTGAAAGAAAATTATTTGCAAAAACTGCTGGTGCCTATCATCGCGTTAATGAGCAGCTATTGGAAAAAGCCGGAGGAAAAGA
>JAXFDG010000002.1:0-21749 GCA_034173665.1 Arcanobacterium sp. | reverse complement strand
CATCAACAGCATCTGGGCCAGGGAATTCGGTTCCGCCCTTTACTACTACGTATTTTGGACCGAGAGCAGAAATCTTCTTTGCGGCTTCCGCAAGGTCTTCAACAGTTTCAAGCTTTTCCATACCGGCAAGGGTGCAAGCTTCAAAATAGTTTGGAGTAGCAACAGTTGCTAATGGCAAAATTTGCTCACGTAAAGCATTATCGGTATCTAATGCTTGCCCTGGTTCCTGACCTTTACAGATAAGAACAGGATCGAGCACGATATTCTTCCAAGATTGTTTCTGTAAAGATTCAGAAACAGCGGCAATAGTATCTGGGTGCCCAAGCATCCCAATCTTAACGGTATCGAGATTTTGTGATGCTGTAGCCGCTTCGATTTGATCGCGAATTACATTTGGGTCAACTGGTACAAAGCGGTGCCCCCAATTATTCTTTGGATCGAATGAAACGATACACGTTAATGCGCCAAGGCCATAACATCCGAGCTGATGAAAGGTCTTGAGATCAACCTGGAAACCAGCACCGCCGGTAGCTTCAGAACCAGCGATAGTGTAGGCGAAATTCACCATTATTACCCCTTAAATAATTGGAATCGATTTTTAGCAATATCGACAAAAAGAATCTATCAGTATCTTTAGACCAGTCAAAGTGCAGAAATCCTTATTTCGTTTTAAGAGGACTGCTTGTCTTTGAAATATCTCAAGATTTTGTATCTTTGAAATTTCTGCGCGATGGATTTAACAATTTAGCAGGTTTAATTTGGAATCCGATCCATTTCATCCGGATGAGTTCCAGTTCGGCCGTATTCACCTTTATTTAAAGAGTCAATTATCGCGATATCTTCAGCATCTAGCACAAGTTGCGTAGCTTGTAGATTTTCTAATTGCCTATCTTTCGTGCTCGCTTTTGGTATCACGCAAATACCCGCCTGAAGTTGCCAAGCTAGCGCAACTTGAGAAAGTGTGGCTTCGTGTTTTGCTGCAATTTGTGCCAATGTTTCATCACCAAAGACATTTCCCCGAGCAAGAGGTGACCAAGCCGTGACGCTGATTTCTTGGTTTCTGCAGAATTCGACTGCGGCGGTATTCGATAAGAAAGGATGGCGTTCAATCTGATTATTTGCGGGTTTAATCGCACATTCACGAAGAATATTTACCAGATGATGCGGCTCAAAATTTGAAACCCCAATTGCTCTCGCGCGGCGGTCGAGTGCAAACTCTTCCATTACTTTATAAGTGCCGACGTAATCTCCGCCGTAAAGTGTTGGGAGAGGCCAGTGCATTAAGAATAAATCAACGTAATCTACTCCGAGTTTCTCTAAAGATTGAGCAAAAGAACGCCGCGCATCTTCAGCGAGATGGTTGCTGTTGTTCAACTTTGTGGTGAGAAAGATTTCTTCACGAGGAATTCCAGATTCTTTTAACGCAATGCCAACTTCGGCCTCGTTTTGATACATCTGTGCGGTATCAATGTGTCGATAACCGAGTTCTAAAGCCTGCAAGACAACCTCAACGGTATCTTTGGGATCTACCTTGTAAGTTCCAAAACCAAGTTGCGGCATTTGCGCGCCGGTGTTTAATGTGATCTGCATCGAGTTGCTCATATTTTTATTATGCCAGTTTATCAAGCACTCTGAGTGCTAGTTATTAAAGTGTAAGAGAGTTCAGCAGTTTATCTACGATAAATTGTGCGTCTGTGCGTAATCCATCATGATGATGAGTTTCGCTAATTAAAGGTTGTAAATTCGGAATTTCACTAGCGGTTTGTTCTGATAATTCATGCGGAACGAACATATCAGGAAGATAAATCCAGGCAGCAACAGGAACTTCGTTCTTCGCCAAGATTTCTTGACAGTGTAGTTCTGGTAGCTGTGTGGAGTTAGCAATTAATTCCACTGCCGCAGCAAATTTTTGTAACGCTGGATCTTCTTCTCCTTGCCACGGAAATACGTGTTCGCCGGAAAAACGGAAGCCGAATCCTTGCTGATGCAAGTCCTCGCGAAGTTGTTGTTCACCGCGAGCGCCTGCAGTTAAATCCGGAAGAGAAAATTGTGGGAATTTTTCTCGCATTCGATGCGCCGACCAAGCAGTAGCGGCGGTACCAGTATTGCTACTTTCGATGTTCTTTTGTGCATAAATAGCTTCGTGTAGTGCCCAATAGAGCGGGTTTGCGCCGAAACTTAGTTCATTGCCGACGGCGTGCAAAAACCGGGAATTTAATCTTTCTCCCGAAACTGTTTGCAAAGCTAATTCAGAAGGAGTCTGGGAAGAATCCCCTTCTTCAGCAATATCACTTAATTTAGCAGCGGGAACAAAAGGGTCCTCTAATAGATGATGTAATTTTTCTAAACCGTAAGACCAGCCAAGATTAATTCCAAGCATCCGGAAACGTCTCGGAGTAAGACGCTCTCCGGTCGGAAGATATTCCGGAGTTTGTGCAAGATGTGCAACAATTTTCCAGCAAGTTTCTTCATCTTCGGGATATCGTTGGAAGAATTCACGATTTCGCTGCTCTGTTTTTTCCCAAGTTAATTCATATACAGAATCAGCGTGTAGATGTGTTGAAGGTAAACCTGCAGTAATCATTCCCGCTTTTAACCCTGCTGGAGCAAGTGAAAGATATGTAGTGATACAAAAACCACCAAATGATTGTCCGAGTAGCGTCCACGGTTCATCTTCTTGGAGCTCTTTTCGAATCATTTCTGCATCACGCACAATTGAGTCGGCACGGAAGCATGCAAGGAAACTGGCTTGAGTTACTGGATTCCCAAAAGTTTCAAGAAATTCGCCGTCAATCGGAGTGGAAAGACCAGTTCCACGTTGATCAAGCATCACAATTCGATACTTATTTAATAAGATTTCCATCCATCCACCGAGAGGTTCGGCGCGATTTCCTGCCGATCCGGGACCACCTTGGAAATAAATTAAACGTGGAAGCTTTTCCGCATCTGCAGTATTTCCCACAAACTCTCGAACAAATACGGTAATTTCCGAGGGTAGTAGTGTTGTTTCTAAATTTTTTTCGGAATTAAATAGTTGTGCAGCAGGGTCGGTATATTCACCCGTATAATCAAGCGGCGCTGAAAAACGGTATTCAATAATGGAATAATTTGGCAGCTGATATTGCTTTTGGGAAAGCAGAGTCACGATAATTCTTCTCCACGTAGTCGTGGCACGGATTGCCACTCTGGTTTAATACCAGACTTATCAGCGTAGAAAGCACGAATTTTTTCCATGTCGGCTTTCATGTCTCCGGTTAGTTGGATTTGACCGTCCCAACCATAAGTTTTCGTGCCAAGAGTATCGACGTATCCGAGAACAACAGGAACTCCAGCTTTCTCAGCGATATGATAGAAACCCGATTTCCAGAATTCTCGGGGAGACCGAGTTCCTTTTGGAGTAATCACTAAAAGTAATTCATCGCGTTTATTAAATTCGGCAACGATTTGATCAACTAAACCATGGTTCTCGGAACGTTCAACAGCTAGCCCGCCAGCTGCTTTAATAATTGGGCCAAATGGTGAATTTACGGCGGAGTCTTTTACTAAGAACTGGAATTTCCTGCCATATTCCCATAATCCCATTGCCATATAGATACCATCCCAATAAGAGGTATGAGGAGCCCCGATAATTACAGCTTTTTTGGGGAGTTCTTGCCCTGGCTGAAACTTTAATTTCGCAAATTTATGGAAAACTCTTGAAATTACCTTGGTTATACGCATGGATTTCCTTCTTTTGTGAAACTAGCAAATTTATTCTATTGGGCTTTACTGTGCCGGGCGTGCAAGTTCAGCGTCGATTGCTTCTTTTAATGTTGCAAAATCTACTGCACCTGGAATATAAGAGTAACCAACTAATAATGCTGGAGTTCCCGTGATTCCAAGAGTGTCGCGTCCATTAGTTAATTCGGCTGTAACTTGTGAAGCAATTTCTGAGGAATTAAGGTCTGTTTTGAATTTTTCTAAATCTGAAATTCCAACTTTGGTTGCTAATTCAAGAAAACCTGCCTCAGTGTAATTTCCGCTACCTTCAGCTGTCCAAGTAAAAAGTTCATGGTGGTATTCCCAGAATTTATTTTGTTTACCAGCAGCTATAGCAGCTCGGGCAGCAGCTTCTGATTCTGGGCCAAGGATTGGAAGATTATTGAATTCGTAACGAATTTCCCCTTTTTCAAGGAGGTCTTTTAACTGCACTTCAGTGGTTAAAGCAAAGTTCGCGCAATGACCACACCGAAAATCTGCATACATTTCAATCACTAGCGGAGCATCAGGATTTCCTAGTGCCATTGGGTCATTAAGTTCCCGACGATGTTGACTTTCAATCAAAGTTTTAATTTGCGGATCAACTTCGGGTAGTTGTGTCTCTGTATTATTGTCGACGCCGTCGGTGCCGGTAGTGCTTTGCCCTTGAGAATTATTTTGACCATTTGCGCCGGTGGTTGTCTGGGTCGAACTTTGTGCTGAAGTTGCGGTGTCGCTTTGTGAATTTTTCAAAAAGAGCAACGAAGCAAGTACCAAAACTAGACTAAGGAGGCCGATTACCAAGATTAAGAGTAGTTTGTTGTTACTTTTTTGTTGAGGTAATGGTCGTGCCGGAAGTTCAAAATTTTCGTAGTTATCGTAGGTGCTCATATCGATAATTTTACGTTGATATGGTTCAGAGCAAGAAGCCAAAAGCTGGGGAATTTGGTTCCAGTTTCTCAATCTGAATTTCTGAGGCATCCATTCGCTCAAGAAGAGCATCAATATCTGTTGGGTCGTCAATTTCAATACCGACTAGAGCTGGGCCTGTTTCACGATTATTTTTCTTTGTGTATTCAAAAAGAATAATATCCTCGCCGTCGGAAAGAACTTCATCCAAGAAGCTACGCAAAGCTCCTGGTTTTTGCGGGAAGGTAACTAAGAAATAGTGCCGTTGACCTTCGTGAATCATTGAGCGCTCAACAATATCGTCATATCGTGAAACATCATTATTCCCTCCAGAAAGAACAACCGCGATTGGTCCTTGAGGAAGAGAATCGATATCGATATACCCGCGTAATGCGGCAGCAGCAAGAGCTCCAGAAGGTTCAGTAATAATTCCCTCTACTTGATAAAGTTCGAGCATTTCGGTGCAGATTGCACCTTCTGGCACAGAGATTATTTGATCAACTTCAGCTTGTGCCATGGCAAAAGAAAGATTTCCGACACGTGCCACAGCGGTACCATCCGCAAAAGAATCTACTTCCGCTAGCTCAATTGGTTCTCCGGCTGCTAGTGCGGCCTGCATTGAAGCGGCACCAGCTGGTTCAACGCCAATTACTTTCACATTCGGATGGAATTGGCGAATCCATGCAAGTGTTCCAGCAAGAAGACCACCGCCACCAATTGGCACAATTACAGTTTCTGGAGTTTCTTCCGCCTGGAGGAAGATTTCGCGCACCACGGTGCCTTGACCGGAAATAGTACGAGCATCATCAAAAGGATGCACATAGACAGCTCCATGTGAAACTGCATATTCTGTTGCGGCGATTGAACACTCATCAAAACTTAATCCAATTTCGCGAATCTCAATCCATTCGCCGCCAATATCACGGATCCGATTTCGTTTTTGCCGTGGTGTGGTTGCGGGGATAAAGATAGTTCCCCGAATCTTTAGTTCGTTACAAGAAAAAGCAACGCCTTGGGCATGATTTCCTGCAGAAGCACAGACAACGCCACGAGAGACGTCGTCAGCATTTAATGAAGAGATAAAATTGTATGCCCCGCGAACTTTATATGATCGTCCAACCTGAATATCTTCACGTTTTAAGAAGACCTTTCGTCCAACTCGTTCACTGATACGAATTGATTCTTCAAGTGGAGTGGTGCGTACTGCGCTCGCAATTTTCTCCGCTGCTTTTTCTACGTCGGTGCCAGTTGGGAGGGCAGGATTGAGATCTTTATTTAACGGATCCAAGGGGAGACTCCAAATCTGTTATCTATAAACGTGATGTTGTTCTGCAATCATGCTTCGCTATATCTGATGGTTCCATACCTTGCTAGACTGGTGCTACTTCATTTCAAATGATGCGACTCACGTGTTAGTTCAATAATTAAAATAAATTGGTTGGTGTAATGCGCGCGGCAGCGAAAATTCTCGGACTTACGGTTTCTGCCCTGATGTTAACAGGTTGCACAACCGCGCTTGAGCCTGCTGCTCCAAAAAAGGAAACTGTCTCAACTGCACCAAGTCAAAACACTGAAGTAACCGAAAATGAAGCTGCTGAAAATACAGCTGCAATCCCTGTTGGATTAACACCAGCAGAATCTGGACTAGAACGTACTTGGTCGATGGCTCTGGAAAGCACTCCTGAACAGATTGCGGTTTCAGAACAGCGTGATTTTGTGGTTATTTTGCTGCAAAAACAATTAGTTGCTTTTCGCTTAGTTAATGAAACAAACTTGCTGGAACAATGGCGTTTTAATATTGAAAATGGCCAGGTGGAAAACCTACTTATTGGTGGCGATCAAGTATATTTCAACATTTCTGGGGAACGGCCAGATTTACAAGCAGTAAATTTACGTTCCGGAGACCAGACTTTTTCTTGGCATAAAATGCATTCCCTAGATACGGAAGTTCCACAGATTGTGGGATTTTATCAACGTGGGTTAGGAGTAATAAAGCAAGGGCGAAATTCTTTTACCGCTGCAATTTTGAATTCTCATGGAGAAAGTGTGGTTGATAAAACTTTTTATCAACAAAATGAAACTAAAACTGTAATTGAAACAAATTTTCCAAATAGTTTAGTTGCTTCGGGAATTGTGGAAAATGGTTTCCAACAATTCATTTTCTTTCCTTCTTTAGAAGTTATTTCTGCTTCTAATTGTTTTAGCTTGGTGCAAGGTGCTGTTTGTACGAGGTTAAATAATTTAACGCAAACTGATTCTGTAGATGATTCTGCGGATCAAACCGCTGAACTGAATCAAAACTCTGCTTCTTCTGGAAGTGTAGATGCTTCTCCAAATTCAGAAATTCTTGGTGAGGTTATTGAGTATGATCAATTTGGGCAACTACAACAGACGCATGATGTGCGAGCAAATTCTGCAGTGTTACAACGTACTTTTCTTGGTGGCTTGCCTGAATTAACCCCAGGTCAATTGGCGACTGCTTTAGTGGCAGAACAGTCTTCGGACAGTGCAGAAGATGTTTCCTTAGATCAGCGTGTGCCGAGTTATTTGTATGGGGCAGAATGGTTTTCGATCTCTGCGAAAACTGCAAGTTTAACTAATGACGACGCGCAAACTTGCGTATTAATCAATCGTGCGGCGCCACTTTGCATTACTGATGCACAGATCCCGCAAATTAAGACTTTACAAGATGGACGAATTTTAAATTCTCCAGATGCAACTGCAATCCTCGGCGTAAGAAATAACGAAGTGGAATTTTTTGAATATGCTGAGGGGAAGCTTTTCGGATTAACTCCCAAGAAATCTTCATAAAACCTAAGAAAAATTCCTAAATACTTATGAATGATAATTAGTGAATATGGGTGAGTGGCTATTCTTAAACGGGAAGTAACATCTTAAATTTCCGGCTTAACGATAATGCCAATATGGAAACTAGGAATACACGGCTAGAATTGTTCTATGAGCGATTCTTTTCCAACTGCTTTTAGCGCTGATGAAGTTCCTGATTTCCCTTTCGAGTTTGAACGGAAATTTTTTGTTACAGAGTTACCGAAAGCTGCCTTGGAACATGGTTCACAGCAGGTGATTATTCAGGCGTATATTTTTGCGGAAGCTGGGTATGCGGTAAGAGTTCGCTTAAGTTTCCGAGATTCGGAGATTGTTTTACCAAAATTTTCTGAACGCACTGATTATCTTGGAGCTTATGAGCGAAAAGTTCTTGCAAGCTTGTTGCCTAATGCTGAGTTTTCTGCATCAATAGCAGTGAAATCTCCGGCGATTAACGGTGAACGTTATGAATTAGAGACAGAGCTTGATAAAGACGTTGCAGTGCAGATTATTTCTCGGGCGAGCAGAATTATTTTGAAACAGCGATATTCCTTATGGATTGGTCAAGATGGTTGGGAATTTGATGTTTTTGCTGGCGAAAATGAGGGGCTAATTATTGCTGAATGTGAGCGTTTAACGCCTGTGGTAGATTTGGCGATTCCGGATTTTTGCATTACTGAGGTGACAAACGATCTCCGATTTACAAATGATTCACTTTCAAAAGAGCCATGGTCGCAGTGGGACACTCACTATCGAGCTGAGCTAGCTGCCCGTGGTCCGTATTTTCTTGATTTAAAGAGCTAAGTAAGGAATATTTATGGAAGATCTCGGCGTAGGGGCAATTCATCCGCAGGCTCCGGAGTTTCTCTCAGTTGTGGCTCTGTATTCAGCGCCAATTGATGTTGATGCAGCTTTGGAACGGTTGCGAACAACTTGGCAAATTCCGGTTGAGGGGCAGTGGAATGAGGTGGCAGAAGACCCACAGCATCCAGAATTACTTACGGGAAAACTTTATTCATTTACTGAACAAGGCGTACAAGTTCTTTTAACTCCAATGAGTGGTCAGCTCGAAGTTCCTGCAGGAACTATTCCAGAGCACGCTTTTTATCTTCCAATAACATTTTATGCTCCTCTTTCTGGTAGCAATGAAGGAATTTTGGCTGGAGAAGATACAGTTGCAGATTCAGAAATACTGCCATTGCGGCATCGGAAGCGAATGGTCTCGGCACATATGGTGATGACGCAATTAGCTGATGCTTTAATGCAGGAAACCGCGGCTATTGGAATTTATCGTGCTGAACTTGGGGTGGTGCAACCACCGGAGATGATTACGGAGCTCGCTCCAATGTTGGCGCAAGGCGAGGTTCCGGTGCCAATGTGGATTAATGTGCGCACACTTAGACCAGATATAACCACAGTGGGGAGAACTCTTGGATTGCCGCTTTTTGGGCATTTAGATTTAGAGGTTCGGGAAAGTGTGAAGAATGCAGATGATTTGTACACTTTGCTCGCTGACATCAGTAATTACATTATTGCTGGTGATAGTTATTTACTTCCAGGGCAGACGCTTGGAAGTTCAAACGGGGAACGGCTTGCGTTGCTGCAAGAAGTCTCTCCCTTTGACAATTCTCCAGTAATAAGAGTGATGGCTTAATAATTTTTGAGGGTTTTTATGACTAATAATTTCAACAGTGATCAATATGAAATCATCCATAATGAAGGCTCGAGTCAGTGGGAGTTACGGCTGCGAGCTGAGGATTCTGTAATCGGATATTTGACGTACGAAATTTATGACAATCAAATTTTTTTCACCCGGCTTTCAGTGAAAAAAGAATTTGAAGGTCAAGGACTTGGCACTGTGCTGGCAAAAGAAGCGATTGATTACGAACTGGAACTTGGCGAAAATCACGTCGAGCCGGTTTGTCCTTTTGTGCAACGAGTTTGGGAAAAATATTACGCCTAGGTATTCTGGTGTTCGTACCTGTGCTGGAAGTGCAGAAGATTTAAGAAGTGTTTATTTCTTAAATTTGTAGTTTTATGCAGGTCTCGTCTCGGTGGTGGCAGCGCCAGGCGGTTAATTTATTAACTGAGTTCGTGTGTCATCCGGAGGTGTACCTTGGCACGTAATTTGCGCCCTACTGCGCTTTATGATGTTTTTGCTGTTTGTTTCGTAGCTTTCTTGTTGCTTTCAAATATTGGTGCAACAAAACTTATTGAAATTGGTGCGCTCACTTTTGACGGCGGCGCAATTCTTTTCCCGCTCACTTATATTATTGGTGATGTTCTTTCAGAAGTTTATGGTTTCCAAAAAGCGCGTCGAGCAATTTTTCTTGGCTTCATTATTTCGGTGATTGCTTCTTTAGTTTTCTGGATTATCATTCAACTTCCACCGCATCCTGAATATACTTCCCAGGCGGCTTTTGAACAGGTGCTTGGAGTGGTGCCGCGCTTTGTGGCAGCTTCACTCTTTGCTTACCTAATCGGGCAACTCTTAAATTCTTGGGTTTTGGTTAAGGTGAAAGAGCGTTGGGGAGAAGGACATCTTTGGGTGCGTCTAGTTAGTTCAACCGTTGTTGGTGAATTCTTTGATTCACTTATTTTCTGCATTATTGCGTGGGTGGGGACGGCTTCCGTTGCCACCATTGCAAACCTGACTGTGGTTGGTTTTGCCTATAAAGTTGGAGTAGAAATCTTACTTCTTCCGCTAACTTATTTTGTAATTGGTTTAGTGAAGCGTCGTGAGCGCGAGTACCTTTCTGATGTTGAACAATAATAATTGTTTTTGAACTAAGGTGTGGTACTTTCGGCAACGAAGGTGTACTTGGCAATTCTGGGGCATAAGAGTAATTTGAAGGTGAAAGATGAGCTTTGAAATTGGAACTCGCTTAGCGACTAAGTCTGGAAAACAGCTTGGTCGAACTGGTGTTATCACTACTCCACATGGGCAGATTCAAACACCGGCTTTTATTCCAGTGGGAACTAAGGCTACGGTGAAAGCAGTTTTACCGGAGTCAATTTCTGAGATTGGGGCACAAGCAGTTTTAGCTAATGCTTACCATCTATACCTGCAACCGGGTTCTGATGTGCTTGATGAAGCAGGTGGCTTGGCAAAATTTATGAATTGGCCTGGACCAACTTATACTGATTCGGGTGGTTTTCAAGTAATGAGCCTTGGTTCAGGGTTTAAGAAGGTTCTTTCGCAGGAATTTTCCGGGAAAACCGTTTCTGATAAAGCTACTGCTTCAGGGAAAGAACGTTTAGCTAATGTGGATGACGACGGCGTTTGGTTTCGTTCACATTTAAACGGCACCAAGCATCGTTTTACTCCGGAAGTTTCAATGCGAATTCAGCATGAACTTGGTGCGGATATTATTTTCGCTTTTGATGAGCTGACGACGTTGATGAACTCACGAGCTTATCAAGAGGAATCTCTTGAAAGAACTCGTTTATGGGCTCGACGATGTTTACGAGCCCATAAGAAACTTACTGATGAACGGGTTGGGAAACCTTACCAGCAACTTTTTGGCGTGATTCAAGGAGCGCAGTATGAAGATTTGCGGCGAAAAGCGGCAAAAGATTTAGGATCGATGGAAGTTGATGGCCAGGTATTTGACGGATTCGGTATCGGTGGAGCTTTAGAGAAAGAAAATTTAGGCACAATTGTTTCCTGGGTTTGTGAAGAACTTCCAGAAGATCGGGCACGTCATTTGTTGGGTATTTCTGAGCCTGATGATTTTTTCCGAGCGGTTGAATCTGGTGCCGATACATTTGACTGCGTGAATCCATCGCGTGTGGCAAGAAATGGTGCGATTTATTCACCAAATGGTCGTTTTAATATTACGCGTGCACAGTTCAAGCGAGATTTTTCCGCAGTAGTTGAAGACTGCCAATGTTATACCTGCACCCATTACACTAAAGCGTATTTACATCATGCATTTAAGGCGAAGGAAATTATCTCTTCTACTCTTGCGACTATTCATAATGAATATTTCACTGTGAAGCTGGTTGATCAGATTCGTTCTTCGATTATTTCCGGGGAATATGAGGAGTTTAAAGCGGAGATGCTTGGTAATTTTTACGGATCAAAGTTCTAGCCCTTAGGAAATTGTTCGTATTTTGGACATTTACATCAGATACTTTCTCGTGTCATAACGTGTAATCTAACCCCTCAGATACTTATGGGGGAAAGCACGCAATTTTTCAGAGAAAGAGCAATCATGAGTGATAATCCGGTTGCCCCGGCACGAAAGTTTCCGAAGGTCTTTCAGACCCTTCTATTTTGGGTTATTGTTGCAATTATTGCTGGTTCGCTTCTCGGTTTAGTACTGCCTTCTTGGGCTATTGTTCCGTTTGCGACCTTCAATGACCTATTTGGCAAGTTCCTTTCCTTTGTTGTTCCTTTGATTATTCTCGGTTTAGTTACACCGGCAATTTTTGAATTGGGACGTTCAGGTGGGAAATGGTTATTAGTAACTGTAGGCATTGCTTACGGTTCCACACTTTTCGCCGGCTTCGGTACATGGGCTCTTTCGGCAGCTATTTTCCCTTCACTTCTCGCAGGGCAACAAGCTCCAGATTTAGCAGCTCCGGAAAATGCAGTTTCATCTCTTTTGGATGCCGGGTTTACTATGCCTCCAGTTTTCGGAGTGATGACGGCGTTAGTTTTGTCTTTCGTACTCGGACTTGGAATGTCCGCAGTTAAAGCGCAGAAAATGATGGAAATTTTCCAAGAATTCCGTCGTTTAATGCTTTTAGTCATTACGAAGATTATTGTTCCACTACTCCCGGTTCATATTTTTGGAATTTTCTTGAATATGTCGAAATCGGGGCAGTTTGCTGAGGTTCTGGTAGCTCTTGGAAAAGTTTTCCTTTTTGCTTTCGTGCTCACGGTAGTAATGATTATCTTGCAGTACGTATTGGCAGGAACAATTGCTGGACGTAATCCGTTCACTGCAATTTGGGGAATGCGTGAAGCTTACTTCACCGCTCTCGGCACTTCTTCCTCTGCAGCAACTATTCCAGTGACTGTTCGTTGTACCCGAAATAATAATGTTTCGGCGGAAATTGCTGATTTTGTGATTCCGCTCTGTGCAACGATTCATTTAGCTGGTTCAACAATTAAGATTGTTTCTTTTGCTTTGGCGTTACAGTACATGATGGGAATTGAAGTTGTTGCATCAGATATGGTGAGCTTTATTTTCATGCTCGGCATTATTATGATTGCCGCGCCTGGTGTTCCAGGCGGTGCAATCACTGCGGCTCAAGGTGCACTCCAAGGAATGCTTGCCTTCACGGATCCGATGTATGGAATTATGGTTGCAATGTATGTTGCAGCTGATTCTTTCGGTACCGCAACAAATGTTACTGGCGACGGCGCAATTGCTATTCTTGTTAACAAACTTGCTGGTGGCTCTTTGGGAGACGAAGCAGAAAAGAGTGTTGAGACAGCATCTGAAATTGCAACTTCAAGAGTTTAAGAGATTGAAGTTTGGAATTCAGATTTAGTGCGTTTCTCTAAATATTCCTGGGAAATAAGCACTCGTTAACAACGATTTTCTGAAGGTAACTTTAGGGGCGGGCAACTGTTATATTTGACGGTTGCTCGCTTCTTTTAATTTTTTCCATGTTTCAACATTAGGGAAGCTATTAAATCGCCATCTAGCTGGCCAGATATTCTCCATTTTGGTGAATCCTTCTGGCCAAATTTCTCGGGCCACACTAGAGCGAATCATAAACACAAAATCATTTGGATCATCCCACGGTTGGAGTGTTTGATTAATTCCAAAGACGATTACATCTGAATTTGGTAAAGTTCCAACATTTATATCAGAAGTCCAGATACAAGAAGAGACGCGTTCTCGGCTCAATGAAACTTGTGTTTGAAAATCGAGATGAGTTCCAGGCTCGGCACGATTGCGCAACATTTCTACTTGTGCTTGGTAGTTCAATGCCCGGAAGTGGTTTCGTAAACTATCAAGAGTGTTTGCGAGGCGTGACCCGGGAAGCGGAATCCACTCTTGCCAGACTCCAGAGGTGAGAATGTGGGGAAGAGGATAGACTGCATCAGAATTTTCCCGTTGACTTAATAAATTTTGCAAGAAACGATCTAGTTTCGGATCATCTGAATTGACGATATATAGCTTAGTTTGAGCTGCGGGAATAAATAATGGGATTCCGCCGGCGAATTCTTTTTGTAATTGAATAGCGATTTCTGCCATTGAAGTAACATCAGCAAAAAATGAAAGCTGATAATTTGCCGGTGCATTTAGTTGGAAAACTTTTGCCCCGGATATCTGGAGGGAATCTAAGCGGAGTCCGCCATGCTGCTGAGCACGTTCTTGTAATTGTGCTAAGGCAGTTTCGAAAATTTCTGGAAATTCTAATCCTTCAGCATCTAAATCTGAATAATTAACCCCAGCAAGGGAATCAATAATATTAGTGGAAATTCCAACCGCAAGATTTTCAGTAATTGGTAGATACGCTAAAGAATCCCCGTTTTCGTGAGACTTTAGAAAATATTCCGCTCGATGTATTAATGGTGTCGGAGCATAGTTAAAAGGTTCAGATGTTTCAGAAGGATTTTCTTTAGCGAAAAAGAAGTCTTCGGTTGATAAATCTCTTTGAGTAGTTAGAAACTCTCTATGAGTAGAGGTGTCAAAGGAACTGTTTTTTAGTTCTGCTTCTTTTGGGAAATCGGTATTCGGTGCAGAGTTTTCGAGATTTAATGTTTGTGTATCAGGCTTGGCTGAGGTGGCGTTAGTGATTCCAATTGAAATTAAACGGTCGAGGAGCTCTTCTCGTTTTTTAAGCGGTGCATCACTTTGAATTAAAACTTCTGGACGGAAAGAAAATGTGCGTCCATCAGACAAAAGAAAGGAGAGGGCGTCGCCGTCGATAGTTATTAAAGCATCCTGTAGCTGCGGATGAATTCGAGCTCGTTCGAGAGACCAATGCAAGAAATCCATACTAAAATCCTCCCATTGAGCTCAGAAAGGTCACAACATATTTCGCTTTTGCAATAATCTGCAAATCTATTTAGTGGTTTTCAGCTTCTGATTTATCCTTATAAGTGGATAGTTTAAATCAAAAATATTTTGGAGTAGAAGTAGCACAAATGCCGAAGATTGCCGCCGCAACAGTTAAAGAACACCACGAGAAGATGTTTACTGCACTTGTGGACGCTGCTGAAGATATTTTGCGGGAACGGGGTCCGGAGTCTTTAACTGCTGGTGAAGTTGCAAAAAAGGCAGGGATTGCGCGAAATTCAATTTATCGTTATGTGCATTCGGTGGATGATTTACGTCTTTTAGTTTTGGAGCGGTATCTTCCGCAGTGGAAAGATTCGGTGGCTGGACGAGTCAATGTTGAAGCTTCGGCTATTGAGCAAATTCAAGACTTAACAGTTGCCAGCCTTGAGATGGCAGTCAATACTGGTCATAATTGGTTAATTTTAGTGATGCGCCACGGAAAGTCTGATTCGGCTAACTCTTCGTCGGCTTATTCTTCACAGGTTGTTGCTGATTTTCATCGTGAACTTGGAATGCGGTTATTTCAACTTTGGCAAGAAGTAGATGCAAGTACTGCAGAAATGAATTCGCATGTAAATCGAGCGCTTTTAGAATCAGGAATGAAGCTTCTCGATCAAGGTCATGATTTCACTGCAGTGAAAGAAGCAATTCTGGCAGCGATTCGAGGACTTTGCTCGCGGTAATTAGCTATTTTTATAAGCTAACTTGACTTATTTTCAAGTTGATTTATTTTCAAGAACCTGAAAACTGCGAGAAGAAACGGGAACATATGCGAGTTCTGCTTTTTGATCTTTATGGTTTATTTATGCGCTTGCAAAATGCTGCAGGCAAAGCAAAAGTCGAAGCGGTTTTTGGTATTAATGAAGAATTCAAAGCTCTGGCAGTTGATTTTAACGGCGAATTTTGGCGAAAGTATCGTGAACTTAGACCAGAGCTTGATGCGGGAATTTGGGATTATCAAAAATATTTGATGGAACTTCGCACAACTTTGAGCAATGCTGATTTTCCGGTCGGAGAAGTGGATGTAGAAGAATTTCTTCAGGCTGATTGGGAATCTTGGAGCCATGCTGATTTAGAAATGGTTTCATGGATTGATGAGTTACAAGATTTAGTGGCGGCAAATTCAGAATTAGAACTAGCGCTACTCTCTAATATTCCGACGGAACTTTTATTACGATTGCGAAAACTACATCCATGGATTAGAAAGTTTCCGCACTCATATTTCTCTTGTGAACTTTTATTAGCAAAACCAGATACTGCAATTTATCAAGCAGTTGTGGCTGATTTAGGGGTAGATTATTCCGAAGTTCTGTTTTTTGACGATACTTATGAAAATATAGTTTCAGCACGTGAATTAGGAATGCAGACGCATCATTTTACCGGGATTTCTGGTGCGCGTGACGCTGTAAATAATTTTCTGGTGCATCCACAATGAAGAATATAAAGCGCAATGAAGAATATAAAGTGAAAGAAGGCGATACAGTGAAGCAGGACCTTCTTAACTGTGGATATTATCGGCGTGGAGAATGTAATTCTTGTACTGAAATCGAACTCCGGTATCCGCAGCAATTAGCACAAAAGTTGGAGATTGCGCAGAAACTTATCCCAGCACAAGAGTGGCTTGAGTCGGCGGCGTCTGTAATATCTGGATTTCGCAATAAAGTAAAACTCGTAGTGACTGGAACTTTTGAAGAGCCAAATCTGGGAATCATCGGGCAAGATTTACGAAATTGCCCACTTCCAAGTTCCGGAATTCGTGAAGTGCTTCCGATATTTGCGGATTTTATTACTCGTTGCCAATTACGACCATATAATTTTCAGCGTAATTCTGGAGATTTGAAATATTTAATTATTACTGAGTCTCCGCATGGAAAATTGATGCTTAGATTTGTGGTTCGGCGTCGAGGAGTGCAAGGAATTATCCGTAAGTATCTTCCGGATTTACTGAACCAGCTCCCGGAACTTGCGGTTGTGTCATTAAATATTCAGCCTGAACGGAAAGCCATTATTGAGGGGCCGGAAGAAATTATTTTAACTTCGGGTGCTGAATTAGAAATACCTTTAGCTAATCTAGGATTTAGTTTACAGCTGCGTCCACAGTCTTTCTTTCAAACTAATACTGCGCAAGCGGAAATTCTTTATTCGCAAGCTGCTGAGTGGCTAAAAGGAGCTAGCTCTGCTTGGGATTTATATTGTGGCGTAGGAGGTTTTGCTTTTGCCCTTGCTCACGCAGGAATTAATGAAGTTGTTGGGGTGGAAACTTCTGCGGAAGCGGTAGCTTCAGCACAAATTAATGCACAGCATCTACAGAAACTCGGGTTACTGCTCACCTCGAATGATTTAGATTATGCACTAACCCCGAATCTTGAATTTATTTGTGCAGACGCACGGAAGTGGGCACAAGAACAACTGAATCAAAGAAACATACCGGAAGCGCTCGTCGTCAATCCTCCAAGAAGAGGAATCGGGAAAGAATTAGCTTCATGGTTGAACGACTCGAGAATCACGAAGATTGTTTATTCTTCATGCAATATTGACTCAATGGCTCGTGATTTAGAGTTAATGCCAAATTATTTTGTTTCCCAGGCACGTGTGGTAGATATGTTTGCGCATTCTGCACACTTTGAATGCATTGCGTTATTGCAGCTTAAATAGCTAATTATGCTGTAACAGTGCCACCATATGGACTAATTCTTGGAATGTGTTGCAGAGAAATAGGATTGCAACAAACATCAATGGAAGGTGGCGAATATGGTAAATATTGCGATTAACGGTTACGGGAATCTTGGCCGTGGAGTCGAGAAAGCTCTTGCTTTGGCTCCGGATCTAAAATGCGTTGGTGTTTTCACTCGTCGCGATCCGGAAACAGTGGAAACTTTCGGCGCTCCGGTTTATCCATTGGTGGCGCTCGCGGATTTTTCAGACGAAATTGATGTGGTGATTAATTGCGGAGGTTCGGCAACCGATTTAGAGCTCCAAGGCCCCGAGGTTGCTGCGCATTTTAATGTGGTTGATTCTTTTGATACCCATGCAAAAATTCCGGAACACTTCGCCAAGATGGATGAAGTGGCAAGGAGTGCCGGAACTGTTGCGATTATTTCATCTGGATGGGATCCAGGATTGTTTTCAATGCTGCGAGTACTTGGCGAATCAGTGCTGCCGCAAGGAGTTTCCACCACATTTTGGGGGCGCGGAGTCTCGCAGGGGCATTCTGATGCGATTCGGCGTATCGACGGCGTGATTGATGCGCGTCAGTATACAGTTCCGGTTTCAGAGACAGTTGCGGCGGTGAAGAGTGGCTCGGCTAGTGGGTTTAGCACTCGTGAAATGCACACTCGTGAATGTTTTGTTGTGGCTGAAGAAGGTGCTGATCTTACTCGGATTGAGCAGGAAATCGTGACGATGCCGAATTACTTTGCGGATTATGACACCACAGTGACCTTTATTTCTCATGAAGAGCTGTTGCGTGATCACGCCGGTATTCCGCACGGTGGGGAAGTAATTCGCACCGGTGAAACTTCTGAGGGTGTTTCTCATGCGGTCACATTCCAGCTTGATTTAGATTCAAACCCAGAATTTACTGGTTCTGTTTTGGTGGCTACCGCACGTGCTTGTGCGAAGAAAGCAGAACGTAGGGAGTTGGGTGCGTTTACGGTGTTTGATTTAAGTTTGGCGGAACTTTCTCCGCTTAGTGGCGAAGAACTCCGTGCGCAAAAGCTTTAAGGCATTATTTGATGCAGTTATGAGAAAGTTTGCCTGCAACTTTGCGCATTAAACCATAGCTGTTAAGATTTATCTGTTACTTGACGAGCATTACTAGCTGGCCTCGGCAAGTACATGGAGATATGGCTGAGTGGTCGAAAGCGCTCCCCTGCTAAGGGAGTAGTCGGTGAAAGCTGGCTCGAGGGTTCAAATCCCTCTGTCTCCGCAGGTAGCCCCGGGACTTTAAGAGTTTCCGGGGTTTTTGCTTGAGTATAGTATCGGTTTGGGTGGGAAGAAGATTAAAGAAACTCTTAACAAGAGCGTATTGTGCGATATATTTGAGGGTATAATTGCTATATACACAAGGGTTTCACCCATTATGTCCCTGTCTACAAACAATACGAGTGTTTGTAGACGGGGACATTCTTTTGACCTTACTTCTTCATGTGGTTTAGCTTGGGTTCTAAGTTTGATTGGAATCAGGTTTTTAGTTTGCTGGGACTTATAATCTGCAATAGATAAACTCACACATTTTCCGGCTTTCTCCTCACGAGGGCGAAAATAGCGATTATTAAGTTTTCATTTTAGATCTTTGGTCCACTACGAAATACTTAGAAACCGGCAAGATCAACTTGTTTTTCGCTAATTTTTCGTAAACATAGCAAACCCAACAGGAGAAGTACGCCGCTGCCAAGAAAAGCGATTAATACCATGGAGATATTCGCCCCAGTATTTGCCAACGGACTCACTTGTACCACAGATTCCTGATTCTGCTCCGACCCCGAAGCATCAACATTAACAGTATCTCCAGTTTGAGTTTCTCCCGCTGAAAGATTTAGTTCTGGTGCCGGAGGTTCTGGAACAACTGCTGCCACAACTTCAAACGGAACTTGAGAAGTAAATCGCTCAAAAGCTGCCGAAGCTTGCACATGATGTGTACCAAGAACAAAATCCACTGGCACATTCCAGGCAAATGTAGCCACTCCAGCCTCATTCGCAGTAGCTACCCCGGCAACTACTGGAGTAGAAAAGACCGTGAACTGCACTTCCGAGTTCGGCACGAATCCAGTTGCCGTAAATACAATCTCAGATCCTGCCGCAACCGTTGGTGCAGATACTTCCACAGCAACTGGCTTGCGTAGTTCAGGGCAAGCATCCCCGTCGCCGTCGCCGTCTACATCGCTTTGATCTTCATTACGGGTATCTGGACAATTATCGACGTCGTCGGCAATAAGATCGCCATCACGGGTAACTCGCAACTTTGTTTCAGCTGTAGCTTGCTTCCCGTACTCATCTGTTACTCGCACTGAAACTACTTGTTCTACCAAATCTGTAAAACTAATTCGGTAGTACGGATCAGCAACTCCAGTATCCGTAGCAGAAGAAACAACTTCAAATATGCCGTCACCATTCAAATCCCATTCGTACTTTACGATTGGTCCCTCTGCCCCAAATGATCCGGCTGCATCAAGCAATAACTCTTCTCCAAATGCAGCTACCGGCAAATCGGAAATAGTTGCTGTTGGATTCTCGACAATTAACGGTTTAATCGTGCGAGTTAAAGTTACATGCCCACCAGTATCTAAAGCCAAATTTTCTAAACCTTGATCGGTTTGGGCATCAATATCAATTACGAAAATTTCTGCCACGTCTGCTGCGTATGCTTTCCTTGCCAAAGCTTCCCAATCGAGTTGCGAATCTGCCGGAACTTCTGCATCCCCCACAACAATGAGAACTTTTCGTGCGCCCGGTTTCCAAGCAGCATCCAAGCCAGCGTTAATCACATTGTATAAAGCAAGCTCAGCATTTTCCGTATCGGCTGGCGCAAGCTCAGTTAAAGCTTGAATAAAATTTTCTTTTGTCTGCAAAACAGGTGCCTGAACAACAGAATCTGGATAGGAGAGAAGCGTGAAACGAGCTTCTTTCCCACCTTCAAGCGCTCGCAGCTCAGTCTCGTTGGCAATACGTGTGATTTGTTTTTTCAAATCGGTGAATTCGCTTGTGGTTAGTGCAGAATTTTCTAAAGCAAATACCACATCAACATCACGAGTGTAAGAACGCGTGGTACGAACCGATTGCGGAATTCCTACTTGCGTTGCAAGATGTTCACCAATTTTTGCGTGCCCAGTAATATTTGGGTGGTACCAATGCGCTACCTCAAACAAGGAAGTTTCCTTTGAAACAGTTGCGGCATCCCCCTCTTGAATCCCTTCAGTTTCGAAGAATTCATTCACCCAACGAACTGGGTTCCGATCACTTGTTCGTGGATCTGGTTCATGCCCGGCAAAAAGTACTTCTACCGGAATGTAGGTTAGACCCGCTGTATGATCTGTTTGTGAGTTCCACTCATCAACAAGGGCTTGTTGGGCCACAGTTGCTTGCTGCCCAAATTTCCGGATTTCTTGTGCAGCTGGATAACGGCCACTAAACCAGCCAGTTACTTCATAGTTTGAATCAATTGAAAGGAGTGGATAGCCCACAAGAATAATTTCTGCCCCCGGGCGAATCTTTGCCTCCACCTCTCTGAGCAGTGCCTTCACATCGTTGATTACCGTCGGGAACTGGTTCCGCGCATTGGTGATTGAACGCTGGCAGCTAGACGGCGAAGCTAAGAGTGCAGCAAAACAGTTCTGCACAATATCAGCAAATTTAATATCGTTACCGCCAATAGTCAGCAACACTACATCCGACTCTGGATTTAATACCGGCAATTGTTTTTCCCGCACATCTCGCACAACTGCCCCAGAACTTGCATAGTTATGAATAGTTGTATGCACTCCTTGACGGTTTAACCACTTTGCATAGGTGTGTCCCCAATTTTTGGTAGATCGCAAAGAAGCTTCTGGCCCATAATATGACCCTGCGCCATTACCAGCCGTATACGAATCGCCAATTAATGAAAGCGTCAAATAGCGACCTTGATCATCAGCTTTCGCGAGTGGAGTGACGGCAGTGAACCCAAGAGCCGCCACAAGAATTACTAGCAGCGCCCGATAGGTATTTTTTACATTTAATAACAACATGGTGTTATCGTCTCAGAGAATTTCACTCATGGCAAGTACATATAGAAAAACTCCGGAAACTCAAGGTTTTCCGGGGTTTTGCCTAAGTTATAGTATTGGTTTGGGTGGGAAGAAGATTAAAGAAACTCTTAATAAGAGCGTGGAATGTGAAGTGGCCTATGTGTTATCACGGTTGTGTAAATCGACTCCTTTCTGGTTTGCCGCGCCCCGACAGTTGCAGCTGTGCAGGGCTTTTATTTTCGTCTTTTCATCTTTCCTTCGCCGATAATTGCGCCGATGCTTAGATGATTACTTGTGGACAAAAAGTACCGATAGGTGGATGGGTCGAAATGGGAGAAGAGCTTCAAGGAAAAGTTTTTTTTGGGGGTGTAAAATATCAATTTATCTATTGACAAACGATATTTTTATATCGATAATCGATATATGTTTAATAAAAGTTTCCGCTTCTTGTTCTTTTTCATGGTCATGCTTTGGCTATTTGGCCTTTTATTAACGCAAATCATTGTGCCATTTCTGGCTTTGG
>JAXFDG010000001.1:0-23008 GCA_034173665.1 Arcanobacterium sp. | reverse complement strand
CCAAACACTTAATGTGTGGACTCAGGGGAGCGCTCGCGAAAACTACAAACTTTGGGGGCAGGCATATCTTTTCCCTGGTTTGGAGCTTCCGGCTTTGAAGTCGAATCTTGATGATACTGCCGGGTATCCAGAAGTGGACCTTGCAAAGTATGCTGCAGATCCGTCAGCTTTGCTAGATAACTATGCAAAGTTTCTGAATGGGGCCGAGAGCAAAGTAAAGTTTGCTGAGAATGATGCGATTCAAGAGCAGATTAAGACGCAAAAAGATCGCTTAACGAAAGCCGTGTCTGATTTAGCGGCAGTTTCTATTAATAGCACTGCAAGCAAAAACGGATACAAGGTTATTCCAACGGAAGATAATGGTTTTATCGTAGTTGGCGAGATTGATTACCAGCTTTCTGTAGATCGCAAGGATGAAGAAGCAACACTGCGTCTTCGTGGAGAGATTGGTGCTCTTGGAACTGGTAAGGCAGACGGCGTGCTGGACGTGAAGAAGAAGTTGACAGCAAAGTATTCATTACTTACCGCTTTCTACGTGCCAGCAGCAGGGGCAGACGCAAAGGTACAGGTAATTGGCGCGGCGTCACCAACTTTGCTTGCTGTAACTAACGAATAAGAGCATTATTAGTGTTCTTACTTTCGGAAAGTTCGTAAGGGTAATAAAGTAAATAGCGGCACAGAATTCTGTGCCGCTATTTTTCAAGGAGAGTTATGTCGAATTTCGAGTTTGCAGCGTCTTTGTCTGGAGCTGTTGATCTTTCTGCACTGGCTAATAAACCACAGGTTGCTGATTCTCAAACTGAGATTGCAGCGAATTCCGCGCAGGTTGTGCCAGGAGAGTGGCTTCAAGAACTTGATACGAATAATCTCCAAACATTTTTAGAGCTTTCGTTGCAGGTACCGTTAGTTATTGCTTTCCATTCTGCACATTCACCAAATTCTCAACAGCTCCGTGAAACTTTGACGCGTTTAGTTGGGCAGTATCAGGGCCGAATTGGGATTGGTTTTCTTTCTACCGACGACGAGCCACAGATAGCAGCAATGTTCGGGATTCAAGGTGTGCCGGCGATGCTTGCAGTGGTGCAGGGGCAGCCAATTCCATTGGTGCAGGGTTTGCCTTCGGAAGCAGAACTGACGCAGCTTTTTGAACAGCTGCTTGCTGCGGCGAAACAATCAGGTTTGCAAGGGGTGCTAAGTGGCGATGGTGAATTGCCGCAGGTGCAAGAACCTGAATTACCGCCACTGCATCAAGAAGCCTTAGCGGCTCTCGAAACTGGCGATATGGATACGGCTCACGCGAAGTATCAGCAGGCAGTAAAAGAAGATTCTCGTGATTTAGAAGCTCTTAGTGCAATGCGGCAGATTGAGTTGATGCAGCGAATTGCGGTTACAAATCCGGAGCGTTCTCCAGAACGCTCGAATGAAATTTTGCATATTGCGCGAGATGCTGGTCTTGCTGATTATGAAAAACAGTTAGAGGCAGCTGATATTGAGGTCGCTTTTGGTCGTCCAGATGCTGCATTTGCGCGGCTTATTGATACTGTGCGTGAGCATAGTGGCGAAGCGCGCGATATTGTGCGCAAGCGACTCCTCGAATATTTTGAGGCTCTTGGTGCTAACTCTGAGCTAGTAATTCAGGCGCGCAAAGCATTAACTAATGCTTTGTTCTGATGGTAATCTTTTGCTGGTTGTGTGCTGACACAGTTGCGTCATGTATTTCTGAAATAATTAATACTTGATATTTAGCAGTGATGCTGAAAGCGATATTTAATAGTGGTGCTTCATCAATGGGGCACCACTATTAAAGTTTAATGATGGCTTCGGACAGCTCCGGTTGATTCACGCACGATTAATTCTGGGGTGAAACGCATCGAGCTAACCGAGGAATTATCGTGATTAATCATTGAAATTAGGGTGGATACCGCAGCGTCACAAATTGTTTTCACAGGTTGGTGCAAGGTAGTTAATGGCGGATCTGTGAATGCGATAAGTGGTGAATCATCGTAGCCAATAATTGAAATATCTTGTGGTACTCGTAAACCTGCTGAGTGGCAATAGCGAATTGCGCCTAATGCCATTACGTCTGAGCCGCAAATAATTGCGGTGCATCCTTGTGAAATAAGCTGGTGTGCAGCTGCTTGCCCGCCTTCAACAGTGAATAAGGTATTGCTTTGATAGATTGGGCTGTTCGGGAGGAGCTTGCGCATTACCGAATGGAAACTTTCCGCTTTTTCGTGTGCCGGTACGAAGCGTTGTGAGCCGGTAGCAAGGCCAATTTTAGTGTGTCCTTGTGAAAGTAAGTGGCGTACAGCTACGGCAACAGCAAAGCGGTCGTCGGAGGAAAAATCTGGGGCAGAGATATCTGGGTTCTTGCCGTTAATAGTGACGAAAGGGATCTTTCGTTTTGAGATTTCGTGGTAGTGGCTAATATTCGCATTTAGATCAGCATGAATTCCGGAAACAAAGATGATTCCAGAAACATGTTGATCTAACATCATTGCTACATAGACATCTTCAGGAGTTGCTCCAACGTATTGGGTGCCGAGAAGGGGAGTGTATCCTTTCATCGACATTGCTACCTGAAGGTGTTGTACAAAACTTGGGAAGATTGGGTTTGTTAATTCTGGCAAGATTAATCCGATAAGGCCATCTTGCCGTTCGCGTAGGCGTTCTGGACGTTCGTAACCAAGGGTGTCGAGAGCTGCGAGCACGGCGTAGCGGGTCTCGGATGCAACAAGACCTTTATCGTTTAAAACTCGAGAAACAGTGGCTGTAGAAACACCCGCCTGTTTCGCAATATCTGCGAGGCGAATTTTCTTTGCCATGATCAAGCTACTTTCTATTTGGTTACAACTGTGGGCAGTATGAAACTATTTGGCTACACCTGTGGGCAGTATGAAACCAGATTTTGCCCTATTTACCTGCGAGTTTACCTTAAATGGTGGGAACATTGAGATATTTGTAAAAAATTGCAAAGAACCTGTAAAGAATTACATAGCTATTTCCTGCTAGCTCTTTAATTTCACGGGAAAACTTGCAGTATGCAGTAGTCAAGATAGCCAGCAAATCCGGCTATCTCAAGTTTTCGAAAGCTTTATTAAGGAACGGAAGATCTACTTACAAGTGCAGGGTGTTTACTTATCTGCAGGAGCTAAGAACACCACGCCATAAGGTGGTAGCTGCAATTCTGCAGAGTAAGGGCGACCATTCCAGCCATGCGTACTTGCTTCCACCTGGCCCAGGTTACCAACACCAGAACCACCGAATTCAGTAGCGTCGGAATTGAAAATCTCATTCCAAGTACCGCCGGCAGGTAAACCAACACGGTAATCGTTATAAGCCACTCCAGAGAAGTTACAAATCACCGCAACTTGATGTGCGCCGTCGGCACTCTTACGAAGGTAGGAAAGAACGTTGTGATCGCCGTCGGTGACATCAATCCATTCAAAACCAGAATTGCTAAAGTCATCTGACCAGAATGCTGGATTCGCGCGGTAAACCTGATTCAACGCGCGGACACAATTCATTACGCCATCGTGATCAGCATTCTCGGTCAGCCACCAATCAAGGCTACGACCGTCTGCCCACTCATCGATTTGCCCAAATTCTTGCCCCATAAAGAGGAGCTGCTTGCCAGGATGAGACCACTGGTAAGCGTAAAGTAGGCGAAGTCCAGCAAGCTTTTGCCAATGGTCACCAGGCATTTTCCCGTATAGTGAGCCTTTCCCATGCACGACCTCATCGTGGGAAAGGGGGAGTAAGAATTGCTCAGAGAAGGCATAAACCAGTGAGAAGGTCAATTCACCATGATGCCAGCGGCGATTAATCGGTTTTTCTTGTAGATAACGGAGGGTGTCGTTCATCCAACCCATATTCCACTTCAAGCCATAGCCGAGTCCGCCGGTTTCAGTCATCCCGGTTACGCCACCCCAGGAAGTGGACTCTTCAGCAATCATCATAATCCCAGGGTAATTTCGGTAGGCGGTAGCATTAACTTCCTGGATAAAGGAAATTGCTTCAAGATTTTCGCGTCCACCGTAAATATTGGGCTGCCACTGACCAGGCTTTCGTGAATAATCAAGGTAAAGCATGGAGGCCACGGCGTCTACCCGAATTCCATCAATATGGAACTCTGAAAGCCAATAGAGCGCATTGGCAACCAAGAAATTCCGAACCTCATTCCGGCCAAAGTTGAAGATTAACGTGCCCCAATCCGGATGTTCGCCACGCAACGGATTTGGATCTTCGTAAAGCGGCGTACCATCAAAGCGGGCAAGAGCCCATGCATCCTTCGGGAAATGAGCTGGCACCCAGTCCATAATTACGCCGATACCAGCTTTATGCAGCTCATTCACAAGATAGCGGAAGTCATCAGGGGAACCGAAGCGCGCCGTCGGTGCGTAATAAGAAGTAACTTGGTAGCCCCAAGATGGACCGTAAGGATGTTCAGCTACCGGGAGGAATTCGACGTGCGTAAAGCCAAGATACTTCACGTGTCCGATTAACTGTTCGGCAAGTTCGCGGTAGCCGAGACCTCTTCGCCATGAACCAAGATGAACTTCATAAACAGAAATTGGGCCGCGATGTGGATCAGTTTCCCCGCGACGGGTAATCCATTCGCGGTCTTCCCAAGTGAAATCTGAGGCGGTAATAATCGACGCCGTGGACGGCGGAACCTCAGTGCGGCGTGCCATCGGGTCAGCCTTTTGATGCCACGAACCGTCTTGATATTGAATCTCGAACTTGTAGCGGTCGCCGTCGCCTGCATCGGGAATGAAAAGCTCCCAGAGTCCCGATTCACCCAAGGTTCGCATTGCGCTACCGATGCCGTTCCAGCCATTAAAATCACCGACGACGCGCACTGCCTTTGCGTTTGGGGCCCAGACACTGAAAGTGGTTCCGGTAATTGGGCCGAAAATTGAGTCGTAAGTGTGGATATGTGCGCCGAGAACATTCCAAAGTTGTTCGTGGCGTCCTTCATTAAAGAGATGCTTATCAAAATCGCTGATTGACGGGAGGAAACGATAGCCATCATGAGTGAGGTGTTCAGTTTCGCCGTAGGTTGCCCGGACTTGATAATCGCGAATTTCCGAGCCAGGAAGAATTGCCATCCAGATTCCATTAAATTCATGTTCGGCAGGGAAGATGGAATCTTGCGTAATAATCTCGACCGAGTCGGCGAAACGACGAATCACACGAACAATACAAAAATCTCCGAGTGAATGAATACCAAGTACATCATGAGGTGAATGATAGAAGCCGTTAGAGACTGCATCGAGAAGTTCGGTAGCTATCTGACCTGCGTGGGGAGTCATTTTTCCACTCTTTCTTGAGCTCTGTATCGTTCCCATAATTATACTCTAAGAATGACATTTTTATGGCGAAGGTTACAATTTTGCAATTTAATTTGTGGAAACTAGAAGCTTAATTCCGTTCAATGGGATCTGGAGCCAGCGTGGACGGTATGTTGCTTCGTAAATAACTTCATATAAAGCTTTGTCAATAATTAAGGCTTTCAACAGTGTCTGTTCAGAAAGGCTTAACGGGCCGTATCCTTGAAGAAATAATTGTTTTGCAGCTTCCGCCCAAGGGCGAGTAGCTGTAGCTGGATGCCCGGCAAGCTCAGCAGAACCGGCAGCGTAATCGAATGAACGCAACATTCCAGCAATATCTCGTAGTGCAAGGCTTGGTTGCGTCCGCTCACTAATCGGTCGGATTGGCTCGCCTTCAAAATCAAGAGCAGTCCAGTTACCTTCTGTTGAGCGAAGCACTTGCCCGAGATGGTAGTCCCCATGAACACGTTGCGCTATCGGCCATTCCACTTCCAAAGCTTGGGCAAAGATGCTTTTGATTGCTTCAGCATAGTTCTGCAAAGCCGGAGCAACCTGGATTGCTTGGGTAAGCTGTGTTAGCCAATGCTCATAAGCAGCTAGTTTTGTTTGCGGGGAATATTCAAAGGTTGGGAGCTGTTCGGCAAGATTTTGATGAATCGTTGCTGTAAGCGTGCCAAGATCGCGGATTGCATTCGCATTTTCTGGATAGCTTGGTGCTTTTTCTAGCTCTTGCTGGAATATTTGCCAAGCATCGGTTGCGCCAGAAACTAATTCTTGGACCATTAAAATATCGGCGTGAGCGATATTCTGGTTTGCGAAAGCGAGACTAGCGTAATGTTTTGGCACAGTATTGCTGCCGCTGCGATCTAGCACTACTTGTAATTCGATATCTGGATTTTCGCCCTCTTGCAGAATCCGGAAGACCTTCAAGATGATTCCACTAACCCCGAAACCATCAGGGTTTTGAAAATGATAAGCAATCGAAGTATTTGACTGTTCACTCGTAATTTTTGAAATCTTCACGATTTCTGGCAAGTTCGAGAAATCTCCCCGGAGCTGAGTTGATTGCAGTTGCGGGGTGGAGCTAGCGAAAGAATTAATGCCATAAGCAGTTTTTAGGAGTGCTTGCTGCCCGGAACTGACTGCAGTGGCATCAATTAGTCGGTAAAAATCATTGCTGAGTTTTACAGTGCCAATATCTGCATTATCAGAAGCAAGAGCAAAATTTTGTGTTTCAAACTTTTCTTTTGGAATAAAAGTTAGGGGAAGAATTTGCTGCACATCAGCACTACGAATGATGAGAAGCAAAGTTAGCTCAGACTCCCACTTGTCCAAAGGGAGAGTCAATAAAATTTCACAGTCCGGGTTTTTTCGATTGCCCGAGTACCAGCGTTCGTTACGAATCCACTCATTGATGAGTGGCGTTAATTCCGCTAGTTCGGACTGAGTGAAAATTAATTTTTCTTGCTCACTCATTGGGCAGCACCTTGACTCGTAAAATATGTGCAACTTGTCCGTGCGGATCGAGCCGCACATATGGCTGCTCATTCCAGAGATAGGTAGCTCCCGAAAGCTCATCAGTTACTTCAATTGCGGGAGCTGAATTCCAGCGTGGGGTAGCGCCGAATGCGTGTAAATCTAAATTAATTGTTGCTTCGCGAGAAGTGTATGGATCTAGATTTAGCACTACAATCACAGCATCAGTTTCACCCTTGCCACTTGGGTCTTCCTCTGGGCGGGAAACTTTCGAGAAACAAAGAATTTTCTCGTTTGTGGTTTCGTGAATTTGGATATTCCGGAGTCGTTGTAAAGCGAGATGGTCGCGACGAATCTTGTTTAACTGAGTGAGCAGAGTGGCCATTCCTTCGTATTCTGCTCCGCTATAGTCGCGTTCTTTGTATTCGTATTTTTCGTTATCGATTTGTTCTTCTGCACCAGGGCGGGCAATATTTTCAATCAGCTCATATCCAGAATAGATACCCCAAGTTGGGGCTGCGGTCGCTGCTAAGATTGCTCGGATGGCAAATGCTGGGCGTCCACCGCGTTGCATATAAGGAGTGAGGATATCGTGCGTCGTCGGCCAGAAAGCAGGGCGTATCCGAGCATCGGAGATGCGGGAAACTTCGTTTAAGTAGGCTTCAATTTCTTGTTTTTCGTTACGCCAAGTGAAGTAAGTGTACGACTGGTGGAAGCCGATTGCGCCAAGAGTTTGCATCATTGGTGGTTGGGTAAAGGCCTCCGCGAGGAAAATAATTTCTGGATGTTCTGCACGGAACTCTTGCAGGAGTCGCTGCCAGAAATCGAGGGGCTTAGTGTGTGGGTTATCTACGCGGAAAAGAGTTACGCCGGCTTCGACCCAAAGTAGGAGCATCCGTTTAATTTCTTGATAGATTCCTTCTGGATCGTTATCGAAGTTTAGTGGATAGATATCCTGA
Organism: Arcanobacterium sp.; assembly: GCA_034173665.1. Lineage (GTDB taxonomy): Bacteria > Actinomycetota > Actinomycetes > Actinomycetales > Actinomycetaceae > Arcanobacterium_A. The sequence continues at coordinate 15,240 of JAXFDG010000001.1, read as the reverse complement.
TATTTTTTGGGCGGATTCTCAGCGTAGGCAATTGTTCCGTCAGCACGGGTGGTGAACCATTCAGGGTGCGCTTTCACCCAAGGATGGTCAGGGGAGCATTGGAGGGCAATATCTAGTGCAACTTCGAGTCCAAGTTCTTTGGCGCGATTTACGAAAGCAGTGAAATCTGCAAAGGTGCCTAAATCGGGATGGATGGTGTCATGCCCACCTTCAGCTGAACCAATGGCGTAAGGTGAGCCTGGATCTCCAGGGTAGGCGAGTAGTGTGTTATTGCGCCCCTTACGGTTTGTGGTGCCGATTGGGTGAATCGGGGTTAGGTAAACTACGTCAAACCCAAGTTTGGCAATGCGATCGAGGTCTTTTTGGGCAGTAGCAAAGGTGCCGGAAGTCCAAGTTTTTGTTTTTTCATCGTATTTTGCCCCGGTTGTGCGTGGGAAAATTTCATACCAAGAACCGGTTAGTGCTTTTGCTCGATCGACGTTTAGGAAATAGCGCTTGCTGCGGGTGAAGCCGTCTTGTAAAGGATATTGGCGGAGAATTTCTTTCACTTCCGCACTAGTTGCGGCTGCGAATCTGGTTTCTGGCGTGTCTGTTTCCTTGCCGACGCCGTGGATTGCTGCGCGGATTATTTCAGCTCCGGCAAAACCGCGAGGGAGATTTTTTAAGGCTCGTTTTAAGAGAGCTGCTGCTTCTAAGAAGATAAGTGGAAGATCAATTTTGGCATCAAGTTTAATTTCGGAATTATGGAGCCAGGTAGCGTATGGGTCGGACCAAGCCTGGATTTCAAAAGACCAAGTTCCGGGGAAAGTTGGGGTGACCCATGCTTCGTGACGGCGTAGCCCGGGAGCAATATCAACCATCGGGACTTCTTGCACGATTTCTCCTGCTGGGTTGAAGAGAACTGCTTGCGCAGAGAAAAGATCGTGACCTTCACGGAAAATTGTTGCTTGAACTGGGATAGCTTCATACTCAGTGGCTTTAGCGGGCCAAGTTCCATCAGCTAAAACTGGAGAAACGTCAACGATTGGGATTCTGCCAATTGGATTTGGAGTATTAACCGGGGTCTTTATCTTCTTCACAGCCCCTAGTTTACTTGAGAAGTAGCTGATATTACAGAAATAATGCTGGTGGGCGGCGATGATTTGGATTTTATCATCGCCGCCCACCAGCTAAATCATCACTTTGGCAAAGTTGTTAGATTGACTGTGGGTTAATCTTCCAAACTTCGCGAGCGTAGTCATTGATTGTGCGGTCGGATGAGAATCGTCCAGATTCGACGATATTCTTCCAGCACATTGCAGCCCAGTGAGCTCGGTCTTGGTAGTAGTCTTCAGCCATCTTGTCGCGGGTATCGCGGTAGGAGGCGAAGTCTCCAAGGACGTAGTATTGGTCTGCTGGATCCCAGCCGTTTGGATCAAGAAGTGAGTTCAAAAGGTCGTGGAACATGCCAGTGTTTCCGTCGCTGAGGGTGCCGTCAGCAAGGGCGTTTAGGGCCCGCTGTAGACCTGGGGTTGCGGCGGCTGTAGCACGTGGATCGTAATGCTTGCGCAGTTCTGGGAGTTCTTCTTCGAGTGCGCCGAAGATATAAGCATTTTCTTCACCGACGGAGTCAACGATTTCGACGTTTGCGCCGTCCATTGTGCCGAGGGTGAGTGCACCGTTCATCATGAACTTCATGTTGGATGTGCCGGATGCTTCTTTTCCAGCAGTGGAAATCTGCTCAGAAACATCAGCGGCTGGAATGATATGTTCAGCTGGAGAAACGTTGTAATTTTCGACGAAAACAACCTTGATTGTCTTGTTTACTTCAGCATCGTTATTAACAAGCTCCGCAATTTCGTTAATGAGCTTGATAATTGCCTTTGCCCGCACGTATCCAGGAGCTGCTTTCGCGCCAAAGATAAAGACCCGCTTTGGGAAGCTTTTGCCTGGGTTTTCTTTGATGCGATAGTACAAGTCAAGAATGTATAGTGCGTTCATCAGCTGACGCTTGTATTCGTGGAGACGCTTAATCTGTACGTCGTAGATTGCTTCTGGGTCAATTTCGATTCCTTGGCGCTCGTAAATCCACTTCGCGAAGTCTTCTTTGTTTTCCTGCTTGATTGCATTGAGGCGATCGAGAACTTTTGGATCAGCCCCGAATGCTTCGAGCTTCTTTAGTTCATCAAGGTCACGGACCCAAGCATCAGAACCGAGAAGTTCGGTAAGAAGTGCAGAAAGACGTGGGTTGCACTGCTTGAGCCAACGGCGTGGGGTTACGCCGTTAGTCTTGTTGTTGAACTTTTTTGGCCAAATATCGTGCCAATCGTGCAGGGTATCTTTCTTAATAATTTCAGTGTGTAGTGCAGCCACGCCGTTAATTGAGTACGCTGCGTAGCATGCAATCCAAGCCATTCGGACCATGTTGCCGGAAATTGGGGCCATGTAATCAATCTTGCCTGGATGGTATCCAGCAGTTTCAAGCTCGATTCGGAAACGGCGATCGATTTCGCGGATGATTTCAACGATACGTGGGAAGAGTCGGTCAAAGATTGAGATTTCCCAAGTTTCGAGGGCTTCTGCGAGAACTGTGTGGTTTGTGTAGGCGAAAGTTTGGGAAACAATCTCCCACGCCGTCTCCCATTCTAAACCGTGCTCATCGAGGAGGATGCGCATCAATTCTGGGATTGCGAGTACTGGGTGGGTGTCGTTGAGCTGGATTGAATTGTATTTTCCGAAACTGAGGACGTTGCCGCGCTCGCGGATTTCGTTTTCGACAATCATCTGTAGGGATGCCGAGCAGAAGAAGTATTGCTGGCGAACGCGTAGAACTTTTCCTTCGAAGGTGGAGTCGTTCGGGTAGAGTACACGACAAATATCGTTTACGCGTTCACGCTCGATAATTGCATCGGTGAAGCGTTGCGAGTTGAAAGCGTTGTAATCGAACTCTTCCATTGGCTCAGACTTCCAGAGACGGAGAGTGTTTACGTTATCGGTACCGTAACCGGTAATCGGCATATCGTAAGGAATTGCCCGCACAGTTAAATCGTTATAGCGAACTAACTTTTGTTCTTCTTCGCGACGAATTACAAATGGGTATCCTTCTTCCATCCAAGCATCAGGTTGTTCATGTTGGAAGCCATTCTCGAAGAATTGCTTGAACAGACCGTAGCGGTAAAGGATGCCATATCCGCGAACCGGTAAATCAAGAGTTGCACATGAATCAAGGAAACAAGCAGCGAGACGACCAAGGCCTCCGTTTCCAAGAGCGGCATCATTTTCCGCTTCGAGGACATCGCTTAATTCTTGACCGTGAGCAGTAAGTGCTTCTTGAGCTGATTCAAGGAGGCCAAGATTTGAAAGGTTATTGTGCAGTGCACGACCCATTAAGAATTCTGCTGAAAAATAGTGTTGCATTCGTGAAGCGTTGTAACGTGCTTCAGTTAGTTCCCAGCGCTTTGCCAATTCTGCGACCACAGCACTTGAAGTTGCAGACCAATATTCCATTGGGAGTGCAGATTCTGGACTTCGGCCGGAAACAGCGCGCACATGATTATTGATTTCAGCATTTAAATTGGAGTTTGCCATTTGATTCCTTCGTGTTAGGCACAGCAAAAATTGCTTCAGCCGTGATACTAACAGATTTATATCTGAAAGTAATTGTTCAACGACTTAACGCAAAGCTTTGGTTTCGATTTTGCATACTGTGGGCGAAGTATTTAGTAAAGCATATTGGTTGCACTGTGAACTTCACGCAAGGTGATTTGGGCTTGTTCACGTGCTTTTGCAATACCTTTTGCGAGAACTTCTTGTAGATATGCTTGATCATTGGCGATTTCGGCACGGCGAGCTCGGATTGGGGCGAAGTGTTCGTTAATTGCTTCAGTGACAACAGCCTTTAGAGTGCCACCCCCGCCATTGCCAATTTCTTCAGCAATTTGGACTGGGTCACCGCCAGTTGCTAGCGCGGCTAAGAGCAATAGATTAGAAACTTCTGGACGATTTTCAGGATCAAATGTAATCATTCGATCAGAGTCTGTGACTGCTTTCTTAATTCGTTTTGCAGTTTCGTCAGCGGTCATCCCAATTTCGATGGTGTTCCCACGAGATTTACTCATCTTTGTGCCGTCTAAACCAAGAACTGTTTCAGCTTCTGAAAGTAGTGCCTGCGGGCGTGGGAAAATTGGGCCAGCAGAACCTTCATGCCCGTAACGAGCTTCGAATCGATCTGCGATTACGCGAGCTTGCTCCAAATGTGGTAGCTGATCTTTTCCGACCGGCACTAGATTCGCTTTACAGAAAAGAATATCTGCAGCTTGATGCACTGGGTAGGTTAGGAGCAGGCCAGACATTGGTCGGCCGTTTGTAGCTTCAAGTTCTGCCTTTACAGTTGGGTTACGGCGTAGCTCGGCGTCGGTCACAAGCGATAAGAAGGGCAACATTAATTCGTTAAGCTCAGGTATTTGTGAGTGTGCGAAGAAGGTTGTTTTCTCTGGGTCCAAACCGATTGATAAGTAATCGGTAAGAAGGGACAGTGCGCGGTCACGGATTGGGCCGGCGGCATCACGGTCGGTGATTACTTGGTAATCTGCGATAAGAACCCAAGTATCAACTCCAGCTTGCTGCAAATCTACGCGATTTCGCAGTGACCCAAAGTAGTGACCAATATGTAAATTTCCAGTTGGGCGATCGCCAGTTAGGACCCGAAACTGTGAGGGGTCTTTTGCAATAGCCTCTTTAATTTTTGCGCTAACACTGCGCGCTTGATTTAACGAAGCTTCTGAAGTCGCATTATCTAGTAATTCTTGTGCATCATTTAAAGTCATTTAATTCAACCTACTTTCCAAAAGAAATTCTAGCTACGTCGTCAGTCATTCGCGAAGTAGACTCTCATGCTGAGCTCTGGAACCAGAGTATGTGCGCAATCGGCGAACCGAGGGAAGCTCGTTGGAATTCTCTCCCAAGTTGAATCCCAGACCAAAGTAAATCCAGTGCCATGTCCAGAAGCTAACTGAAATTGAGCCGCCTGGGGGCTTCCGTTGAAAATAATTAAAACATCACGGGCTTTGCTGAAGATAGTATTATGAGAATCTCCGGAGATCGAGACGTCATTGTTGTGTTTAGGGTTCGTTCCGCGCAACATTTGTAAGAGCTGATTGCTCGGGTCGTGCCATTTAGCATCGCTCATTTCTTTCCCGTGTGCATCAAACCATTGCAAGTCTCGCACGAATTCATCCAGGGAAACTCCTGAGTAAAAATTAAGTGGACGCAAAGTTGGATTTTCTCGGCGCAATCGAATTAAGTGTCCCGTTATTTCAAAGAGCGTGGTGGACTCTGGGGAATCGTCCCAAGTGAGCCAGGTTATTTCATTATTTTGACAGTAGGCGTTGTTGTTCCCGTGCTGAGTTTTGAATTGTTCATCTCCCGCGCGAAGCATTGGAGTTCCGGCAGAAAGAATTAAAGTTCCTAAGAGATTCCGAATAGTTTGTAGGCGGGCCTGCCAAATTGGACTGCTCGCATCAAGGTTAGTATCTCCTTCTACACCATGGTTCCAAGAACGATTATGGTCACTTCCATCACGGTTGTCTTCAAGATTTGCTTCATTATGTTTGTGGTTGAAGCTGACTAGGTCGCGCATTGAAAAACCGTCGTGTGCTGTTACGAAATTAATCGAAGTGTGGGCACCACTTCCGCTTGGAATTGTTCGCCGACCAAATAAATCTGCAGATCCGGAGAGGCGAGTTGCGAAATCACGCAAGTCGTGGCCAGAGTCACCAGCTTTTAAAGTTGGCGGATTGGTAATCCAGAAATTGCGTACTGTATCGCGGTAGCGATCATTCCAGTCCACTGTTGGGGCGGGGAATCCGCCGGTTTGCCATCCATTTGGTCCAACATCCCACGGTTCGTTAATGAGTTTTACATTTTTTAGGAGGGGATCAGTGGCCATGGCGAGATAAAGGGGATGGCGATGATTGAAAATATCACCCTCACGACTGAGAGTTGCTGCAAGATCAAAGCGGAATCCATCCACTCCAACTTCTTGCACCCAATAGCGCAGTGAATCGAGAGTTAATTGGATAACTTCTGTGCGGCGGAAATCAAGAGAATTACCGCAACCAGTGGTATCGCGGAGAGTTCCTGGTTCAACGTGGTAGTGGCGGTAATATCCGGTATTGTCTATTCCGCGCCAAGAGAGGCTTGGTCCGTCTACTCCGCCTTCGCAGCTGTGATTATAGACGACGTCGAGAATCACTTCTAAGCCCGCATCGTGTAGTAGGCTCACCATCCCTTTAACTTCTTCAAGTACAGCGGCTGGTCCAGCTTCTTGGGCAGCTTTAGTGGCGTAGCTTGGTTCTGGGCAGAAGAAAGCTAAGGTGTTGTAACCCCAGTAATTTTCAAGCCCCTTTTTCGTGAGGAAGGGTTCAGAAAAATTAAGGTGAATTGGGAGGAGCTCAATAGCGGTTACGCCAAGTTCCTTGAAATATTTAATTGATTCTGGGTGAGCGAGCCCAGCGTAGGTGCCGCGTAGTTCTTCAGGTAGATGTGGGTTTAATTTTGTTTGCCCGACGACGTGCGTTTCATAGATTACGGTTTCAGCCCACGGAATTCGGGGTTGATTATCGGAGGTGCCAGAGTCGGGAAGCACTACTGCTAGTGGTGCAAAGTCTTGTGAATCTAGAGAATTAGGGTAGCTGAGATTAATCGGAGTAAAGTCTGCTGCAATTTCAAAAGCATAGAGCGCCGGGTCTAAGTGGGGGAGACGAATTACCCCACGGGCATAAGGGTCGAGCAGGACCTTATGCGGATTGTACCGGAGCCCCTGCGCTGGGTTCCAAGGTCCAGATATGCGGTATCCATAGACTTGGCCAACCCCGATATTTGGAATATGCCCAGTCCAGATCCCATTCGCTCCCGGATGTAGTCGGTAGCGAGTTTCTGAGGTGACGACGCCGTCAGTTTCTGAAAGCTCAAATAAACAGAGTTCAACAGCGCTTGCATTACCTGAAAATAGTGCAAAATCTACACCCGTATCGGAGATTATGGTTCCTAATTTCGGGGTACGGTTTTGGTACGGCAGTGCAAAAGGAGCAATGCCGTAATTACGAAGGGAAGAAGCGTAATCTTCGAATGCATCAGTCACGAGTAATATTCTTACAGGTTTCATGAGAAAACCTAAATAATCCAATGATTTGTGGTGAAAATAGTAGTTTTCCGGATGAAGAATAGTAGTTTTTAGATGAAGGAGGAATGCGGAAGAACGAACGTGACTAATGGTGAATATGAGGAATAATATTGTGTGGAAGGAGAGGGGATGATGAAATGAACGAGCAGAAGTTTATGCACGATCTTGAATCATTACTTGATCCAGAACAACTTGCAGCGGTACAGGCAATACGTGGTCCGGTGGCAATATTGGCAGGTGCCGGGACTGGAAAGACCCGAGCAATTACACATCGAATTGCAGCTGCCGTGCATAGCGGAACGATTGCAGCTGAGAATATTTTGGCAGTTACTTTTACCGCGAAAGCAGCCGGGGAGATGCGCTCGCGATTAGCTGATTTAGGGGTTTATGGAGTTCAAGCACAGACCTTTCACGCAGCAGCTTTGATGCAGTTACGATACTTTTGGTCAGAGGCTATTGGCGGGAATTTACCGCAACTTATAGATACTAAACATGGGTTAGTGGCGATGGCTGCGCAGCGTTTGGGGCTAGGGACCGGGCGCGAGTTAATTCGTGATTTGGCTGCGGAGATTGAGTGGTCGAAAGTTTCCTTAATCCCGCCAGCAGAATACGAGACGCGAGCCAAGGAACAGCTTCGGATACTTCCACATGATGTGCATATTTCGCAGATGGCTCGTCTTATTGAAGCTTATGAAGAAGTTAAGTCCGAACGTGGACTAATTGATTTTGAAGATGTAATTCTTGTCTTGATTGGGATTTTGGCGGATCGGAAAGATTTAGCCGCAATTGTGCGCAAACGATATCAATATTTTGTGGTCGATGAATTTCAAGACGTTTCTCCGATGCAATATCGACTATTGCAGCTATGGCTAGGCACGAATACTGATATTTGTGTGGTTGGAGATGTTTCTCAGACGATTTATTCCTTTGCTGGCGCAAAATCGCATTTTCTTTCAGAATTTGGGCAACGGTTTAAAAATTCTTTGCAAATTATTTTGTATCGAAATTATCGTTCAACACCACAAATAACAGATTTAGCAAATCAAATCATTAAGCAAGATAACGCTGAGGGAACAGTTCAGTTACGGGCGCAACGTGATTCAGGAATTCCCCCTACTTGGACTAGCTTTGATGATGATCAAGAAGAGGCTGAGTCTATTGTGGGGAAAATTGCGCAAGCCCTGAAACATGGGCGAAGTGCAAAAGATTTCGCAATTTTGTATCGCGTGAATGCGCAATCACAGAATTTTGAAGCAGCCTTACAAGAAGCTGGGATTGCCTATGTTATGGCTGGTGCTGAGCGTTTCTTTCAGCGAAAAGCTGTTCGGGAGGCAATGGCTGCGCTGCGCGGAGCAGCACGCGGCCCGCAAGAATTACCTTTAGGGCAAGCTGTTGAGGGGGTTCTTTTCGGTTTAGGCTGGCGGCAAAATGCTCCTGATTTACAAGGTGCTGCCCGTGAACGCTGGGAATCTTTAAACACGATTTTAGAACTTGCGCAAGACATCGAGGAAAAGCGTGGGGTTGGATTACTAGACTTCGTGAAAGAACTTGAGCAGCGTGCGAGTTATGATCACAATCCAGAAATTGCCGCAGTTACTCTCACAACTTTGCACGCAGCAAAAGGCTTGGAATGGCCAGTGGTGTTCTTAGCGGGGATGAATGACGGAATGATGCCGATTTCCTATGCAAAATCCCCAGATTTAATAGCTGAGGAACGGAGACTGCTTTATGTTGGTATTACTCGGGCGCGCGATGAATTACATATTTCATATGCGCGGGGGAGAAAAGAACGAGGAGATCGAAAAGCATCACGTTTCTTTCATGGAATCTGGCCAAAAGAGTTTTCTGCAAGTACTTTGAAACGACGCCGGGCACTTGCCTCGCAGGAAGAATTTGCCGCCGCGCATTCTGAAGACATTGCGCTTTTTACCAGATTGGAAAATTGGCGAAAAGAAATGGCCGAAGAATATCAAGTAAGAGAATCTTTGATTTTTACAGACTCAGTGTTACGGCAGATTGCGATTGAGAAACCAACTTCGCTGGCGAAACTACAAAAAATTAAAGGAGTCGGGCAAACCAAAATTATTCATTTTGGGAATTCCGTAGTGGAAGTAGTGGCAGAATATCTGCGCAATAGATAAACCGCTCCGGATATTTTAAATTGTGTTTTGCAATAAGCTGCAGTTGCAATTATTTTGTGCATTGAATTCGAATTCTTTACTAGAGAATAAGTTTTCATTGCGGGTTTGGGGTTCAGAGCTTTCTGCAAATAAGTAACTAGGCGGGTGATATCCGCGGATTTTATTCTTTAGCAGGTTTTCTTTTTGGAAAATTAATATTGCAATAATTAATTGTAATTCATGGAGCATTGCGTGTTGTGAGAACGGATGTACCGGTAAAGCTGGTGCCAGGAAAGCTTGTGGGGCAAGATTATTCCAATCAGGATCGGATGCTAAATAACGTTGATGGAAGCAATTTGGGCAGGGGCTACTTAAAGGTTCAAAGATTGGTCCAAGAAAGCTGGCATTTTCTTCAGTCCAAAGATTAATTACGGTTGTGCCTGCAGCAAGAAGATTTCCGAGTATCAATGGATTTGGGGTATAAGAACTGTGAACGACTGCGAGTTTTATAGAGTTCTGTGAACTGGAGTTATTTTGTGGATACTCTTTTCGCCCAGTGTTTTGCACGGGTCGAAAAAGACTATCCATAGGGGTCGAGGGATTAAATTTAGTCTCGTAGGAAAATTGTTTCTTCAATTTTTCAAAAGCTTGATTTTTCTTTAAATGTGCTCCGGCTTCCTGCAGGAGATAGTGATCGCTTTCAGCAATTCGGTTTGTATCGCTTGAAGTGATGTTAATGGGAAGTAATTGCAGCAATTGCAGTGCTAATTCTGTGCAAAATGGGGAAAGAATCGGAAAATCTATCACTCCAGGAAAATTGTGTTCTTGAGGGAAGAGAAAATCTTGGGGGAAACTTCCTAAGGAAAATTCTTTGCTTGGATTTTCATGAACAGCAGAATTAATTGGAGTGATTGCTCCAAAGGAAGTCAAGAAATTTAAAATTTCCACAACACGTTTTTCAGAAATTTTTGCTTTTTGTGCGGCAATCTTAAATTCGGTGAAAGTTATTTCAGATTCTAATTTTCCGATTAGTGAATGTTCTACTCGGGAAAAATTTTCTAAGGAAATTGCGGTATCTGGAGATAACCCAATCTGTGCTCGATCTAAATCGCGCCAAAAAAGATGTAACCCAGGCTTTAATTTCATTTTTTGCTGCACTCCATCGTGATCGGATTAAGTAGAATTTTGCGTATTTCGCTTTAGCGTAGGTGGATATTTTGTCTCTTAAATTTATCGTGAAATAAATTTTGGGGGTGTTGGTAATCCACAACTGTGAATTACCAACACCCCCAAAAAATCTTTTCTGCTAGATAAGAAATTTCCAGGCCAGGTAAATTCTGGAGCGGTTAGTACTGCTTATTTTGTTTCGTCGTCAGTTCCTGAATCGAGCTGTGTTTCTGAGGTGTGGCTTTGTGATTCTTCATTAGATTCATTTGCGAAAAGCTCTGCGAGGAAGGAATCAATTTCAGCGCTTACTTGATCTTGTGAATCACTAAAGAACGTTTCTGGTTCAAGTAATTTTTCTGCCGGAGGTAATAAATCTGGATGATTCCATAGCGCGTCACGCTCAGTTGCACCAAGTTTGAATTCTGCAAGCTCCCAGAAACGAATTGATTGCCGCAACAACTTCGGAGCAAGAGTCATTCCAAGTTGTGCTTCCCAGACTTGGCGAGCCGGGTTATCGGTCGCGTAGCGACGAGTGAACATTTCTTGTAATGGCACAGCGTTCGGTAAATGTGGGGCTACTGCACGAGCTGCAACTACATTGACCCATCCTTCAACCAAGGTAATTAAATGTTCTAAACGTTGGAGTGCATCTTTTTGTGCTTCAGAAAGTTCAAGCACAAAAATATCGTTCATATCGATTTCATGCACTCCGCTTGGATTATCTAAATTCATTTCAGAAATTTGTGCGGCAATTGCGTCAGTATTAATTTCAATTCCGCGAGCAAATTCTGCGACCGTATCTAGCACGCGCGGGCGTAACCAAGGCACGTGCGTGAAAAGACGTGCCGCAGCTAGTTCACGGACTGCAGTGAAAGCAAGAACCTCGCCGTCGGTTGTTTCGAGATCTTCAGCGAAGCGAGAGACATTAGCTGGAACTAGTGCAGCGGTAGAGGCTTCAATCAACGGAAGTCCGGTATCGGAAGTACCAAAAGAAGAGGAGGCTAATTGAGCAAGCGCATTTCCGTATTGCGCTCCAAGCATTACTGCGGTCATTTTGCCCATAAGTGCGCCAGCATTAGGGAGGATTCCGCCGAGTCCCATTGGGCCGCCGAGACCGCTTTCGTCTCCGAAATCAGGGTCACTGGAAAATCCCATAACATTTCCCATTTGTTCAGTGAAAGCGTTTTCAATGGCACGGGCAAGATTTTCCCCCACCGGATCCATTAGTCGTTTAAAAGTTGGTAAAGAGTGAGCAACCCAATCTAATCGTGACCACGCTGCAGATTTACCGGAAACTGGCCCAAATTCAGTAGCTGCATCAAGCCAAAGTGAAGCAGCGGTAAGCGCATCTCGAGCTTTATCGGCGTCAGCACTGGAAAGTGATTCAGGGTATTTTCGTCCAATCGTTTCACGCGCTACTTGTTCAGCGATTTTCCAATTAACGGCACCTTCACCAGAAGACCCCAACATTTCCTGAATTTGTTGACCAATAATCATAATATTTTGGCCACCGAGCATTTCTTCGAAACCTTCAGGTACGGCAAGGCCGTCTTCCCCGAAGCGTTCTTTAATTTGCTCAAGTGCTTCATCACCAAGTACCGAACGTAACATCTCCTCCCAGTTTTGTTCCGAGTTGTTACCCTCATTTTGCCCAAAGCTCATTATTCCTCCCTAACTTAATTAATAGAGTAGTCTTTAGAAGGTGAATGCTTCAATTAATCCCTTTGCGCGGGTGGCGAAACCAGCTGAAGAAGTCCGAAATCTTGAAGAACCGCAAAACTTTGCGGGATTTAAAAATCTTGATGAGGATGTGCGAGAAGACGGCGAAGACTCGCAACTCTCAACGCCTTTTGCAGTGAATAAAACCGAGCTAAGTCGGATGCGGCGGAGTTTTCGAGATCCATTATTTCGCAAGGCGAGTGCGGCAACACTTTTTGCGGCAAGTGTAGCGCTTGGCGTAATGATGCCTTCATCATTTTTGGTGCAAACTTCTGGACCAACATTAGACGTAAATTCAACTATTGATAATCAATCTTTGGTGCAAGTATCAGGAGTGCCAAGCTATCCGACCTCCACAAAGCTGTTAATGACCACAGTTTCTGCATGGGGTAATGCTGACGGTGGAGTTAATGGCGCGCAAGCCGTTACAGCTTTATTTAGTTCCGGACAAGAACTTTTACCGGTGCGGGCGGTTTATCAAGAAAATGTGACTGCGAAAGAAGTAAACGCTGAGAATCAACAATTAATGACGTTCTCTCAAGACTCCGCTTCTCTTTTAGCCTTTGAGATGGCTGGATATGACGTTTCGATGGATATTAAGATTTCGCAAATTTTCCCTGACCGACCTTCGGGGAGAGTGTTACAAGTGGGAGATATTTTCCGCGCGATTAAGCTTCCAGGGATGGACGAATTCACAGAAGTGAAAAGTCATTATCAAATGTCTCAACTAATTGATAAAACAGATCCGGGAACAGAAATTACGGTGCGGGTGGAACGTTCCGGAGAATTAGTTGAAGAAAGTTTCCAGACGGTTCCATATCCTGCTGATGCTACTGGATGGGTTCATCCGGGCTCTCTTTTGGGAGTGGCAATTACGGTAGAGAACGTGAAACTTCCGGCAGAGGTTAAGTATTTAGTTGAAGGGATTGGTGGCCCGAGTGCCGGTTCGATGTTTACGCTCGGGATTTATGATCAGCTAACCCCAGGTGACTTAGCCGGAGAGAAAACTATTGCTGGCACCGGAACCGTAGCTTGGGATGGAGATATCGGTCCAATCGGTGGGATTAGACATAAACTTTCCGGAGCGCGGAGTGCTGGCGCAACTGATTTCCTAGCTCCTGCTCTTAACTGTGGAGAAACTACTGGGTATGAACCTGCCGGACTGAAAATTTGGGCGGTGCGAAATACTTTTGAAGCACTGGATGCAGTAAAAGCTATTGCTACTGGTGATACTTCTGAGCTACAGTCTTGTGCCGACGTCGTGGCGAAAACCCCGAAGGATTCAGAGTAGTAGGTAAACTCTGAAGAATTCAGGCCAGTAGCGGGATTAGAACGCTAAGGAACCGAGAACGGTATTAGATTTCTTCCAGAAAAGTTTGTTTTAAAGCTTCAGTTAATCCTTCAACAATTTGTGCTCCGGAGAGAACCATATCGTCATGATCATGTTCTTTCATCCTGATGGCTCCCCAAGTACTGCCATCGCGCATAACTGCTGCGACCATTCGGACATCTTGCCGTTGAGGATGGGTTTTGAGAACTTTTTCGAGTTCTTGTTCATCATTGGGGAGATCTATTTCAGCACTTGGTGGAAGCACGATTCGTTCGCAGCAAATTGCTGCTCCATCAACTTCAGGAGGCCAAATAATTGATCCCAGAAGTTCTCCAAGAGTCGAAAATTCTGGGAGCTGTTCCTGTTCTACTGAGAATAATGTTTCCGGATCAGTGATTGCCTCTGTTTGCACGTCTGCCGGGAGCTCTTTCGCTAACTGCGGATTCGCAGCTAATGCGGCTTGAGCTTTAACTAAAGCGAAAAGTCTAATTGGGGCGTCCCAACCGCCTTTTGCTACGTGTTTTTCGATTTCAAGAGTCACATTTCGGAGTGCGTTTTCCACAGTCATGGCTTTATTCTCGCATATTCAGAGCTACAGGTGCGGAACTGACTCTGGTAAGGTGGAACACGTAGGAAATCGCTGAAAAGTGGCGAAAATCGTATAGTGGGTCAGTTCAGAATTTTGGTTCTGAACGGCTGACACATCAGGCAAGATGAGGTATCGACGTTGACCGATATTCCAAAGATGTCGAAAAATGACGCGAGAGACACCGGCATTGGAGCCATTATCTTAACTTTAATAGTTTTGGGTGTGCTTCTTGGAGGACTGGTTCTTTTCTCAGCGTTTTGGACAGAACTTAAATGGTTTGAACAATTGTCAGCTGCTCGAGTTTTTTGGACTCAGTATGGAGCTTGGATAATTTTCTCCGCTATTGGCGCAGTAATTGCGGCAATAGTAATGATGATCTCGATTCGGATTGCTTTAGGGGCAGATACGAAAAGAGGCGAAAAAGGAAAGAAAAATAAAGCTAATACACAGCCAACTATTAAGCTTGATCGAGACGGGAAGCCGGTATCTGAATCAAGCGATGCCGTCCTTACTACTTTGCGGAAACAGCGTTGGATTGCGCTTTGGGTTTTCCCGATTATTACGGGTGTGCTTTTTGGCGGGCAGCTCGGTAATTCATGGCAAACATTTTTAGTTTGGCTAAATTCGACGCCGTTTAATCAGACGGATCCGGAATTTGGGCATGATGTGTCATTCTATATTTTTACGCTTCCAGCAATTCACCGCTTGATGAGCTTTTTGCTGATGCTTGTGTTCCTTGCAGTGGCAGCAACGGCTGTTGGCTATTGGATTAACGGGAAACTTGAATTCAAGAAGGGTGTTGGATTTAGCTTTAAATCGCGGCTTCACTTGGGGATTTTAGCAGCCTTATTTGCACTATTAGTTGCCGGAAATTTCTGGCTCGCTCGTTATGATCTATTACTTAATAATGGCACAGGTTCGACGAACCGATTCTCTGGTGCATCGTTTACAGATATTAATGCTAGCCTTCCGGGGATGACGATTCTTGCAGTGTCTGTGGCGGCGATAGCGGTGTTAATTCTTATTTCAGCGATTCGAAATTCTTTTAAGCCAGCGTTAGTTGGTGTTGCCGCAACTTTAGTAGCTGGAATTGTGTTAACGAGTGTGTATCCAATGCTGGTGCAAAACTTCAAGGTGAATCCGAATGCGGCAG